>QMPG01000207.1 GCA_003648455.1 Bacteroidota bacterium | reverse complement strand
CTATTTTTCCACTAATAATAGGTATTGTTTCACTTGGTCCGACAATTCCTGCCTTCAGATGAGCATCGCCATTATTATCTTGAGCATCGTGTTCCCAAACACCCGATGGAATTAATTTTGTTAAAAGATTGATAACATCATTTTGAACAGAATAATCCCAATTTTCTTGTATCATTATAGCTGCAGTAGCACCTTGAACATAAACATTTACAATTCCTGTTTGTATATTGCTGAGTTTAATAATGTTTTTCACTTCATCAGTAATATCATGCAAACCATTATGTTTGTCAGTGCTTATTTGTATTATCTTTTGCATTTTTGTATGTTTACATAATTAACTTATAAATTTACAGTAATTATAATAAATTATGAAGTATTTTAATGATTTATGGAAATCATTTGATGGTTTAGATTTGTTTGTAAACAATTGGCAACCTGAAACTCAGCCAAAAGCAATTATTAATTTTGTGCATGGATTGGGGAGTCATAGTGGAAGAATTAAGGAGTATGCAATGAAGTTTGTTGATGCAGGTTATGCTGTTTTAACATTTGATTTGCGAGGTCATGGTATGTCTGAAGGGAAAACAGGTTATGCAAAGTCGTATGATTTTATAATGAAAGATATTGATAAATTAATAGCTAATTCAGAGAAAATATACCCGGGTATACCTAAAATTATTTACGGACATAGCTTAGGAGGTAATTTTGTATTAAATTATGTGCTTACTCATAATTTTGATTGCAAAGGGGCAATAGTATCATCACCATGGTTGCGTTTAGAGATGCAGCCATCGAAAATAAAGATTTTTACTGCAAGATTATTGGCAGCACTTTTCCCTTCTTTAGTTATGCCAACCGGATTAAATCCGCATTTTTTATCTCATGATATTGAAAAGGTTAATGAATATATTAACGATCCTCTAATTCATTATAGATTGAATTTAAAGTTATATAATGAGATTTGTGAAAAAGGAGATTGGATATTAAATAATTCTGACAAATTATCTATGCCACTTTTGCTGATGCATGGAAATGCTGATAAAATTACTTCGCATAAAGCAACTGAAGAGTTTGCCGCAAAGTCAAAGAAACTCACAAAGTTAAAAATTTGGGACGACAAATTTCATGAGCTTCACAATGAAATAAACAAAGATGAAGTGTTTGAGTATATTTTAAATTGGATTGATCAATTATAAACAGATGAGTTTATTTAGGACAAATATAGAAATACCAAAAACAGACTCAAAAATTACTTATAATTCGAAAATATTTTTTATAGGTTCGTGTTTTACCGAAAATATTGGAGATAAGCTTTTTGAATTAAAATTTCCGGTAGAAATTAATCCTTTTGGGATTCAATATAATCCAAAATCGGTTAAAAACAGTTTGGGTTTTTTAATCGATAAAAAATTATTTATACAAGATGATATTCATTTTGCTAATGAGCAATGGTTTAGTTTTTATCATCACAGTAAATTTTCAAATTCTGATAAAGAGAAATGTTTATTTAATATAAACGAAAAGATAAAGCAGGCATCAGAATTTTTAGAAAAAACCAATATTATATTTATAACTTTTGGTACTGCATGGGTTTATCAATTAAGAGATACGAAAGAAATTGTATCGAATTGCCATAAGTTGCCGGCTAATAAATTTAACAGATTTTTATTGGATGTTGATGATATTTATCAAGATTATTTAATTCTGATAGAAAAATTATTTGAAATAAATAATAATCTGAAAATAGTTTTTACAATCAGTCCTATTCGTCATTTAAAAGATGGTGCTGTAGGAAATCAAATAAGTAAATCGACATTAATTCTTGCTGTAAACAAGTTAAAAGAACGCTTCGATAATGTAGAGTATTTTCCTTCGTATGAGATAATGATGGATGATTTGCGTGATTATCGGTTTTATTCTCAAGATATGTTCCATATAAACGAAACAGCTATAAATTATATTTGGCATAAATTTTCGGACACTTATTTTGATGAAAATACTAAAAAGCTGATGAGTAGAATTGAAAAAATAATCAGAAATAAAAATCATAAGCCGTTTAATCCCAAATCAGAAGAGTATAAAGATTTTTTAAAAAATAATTTAGAGAAAGTAAATCAGCTTTTAAAAGAATATCCATATTTAAATTTAGATGAAGAAAAAGAATTTTTTAAATAATCAGGAATAATGAGAACCTTTATAGTAACCCTTAGTTTAGTTATTTGTTTTTTTATCTCCTTTGGGCAGAATTTTCAGGGAGGTCCAATTCTTGGTTTCACCGCAACTCAGGTTGATGGTGATACTTATTCGGGATATAATAAAGCAGGAGTAATTATTGGAGGATTTGTAAATAAGAAATTTTCGGAAAAGTGGTCGTCTCAGCTTGAAATCAAATATATTCAAAAAGGAAGTAAGAAAAAGCCAAGGAATAACGCCCCGACATATTATAAGCTCAAGTTAGATTATTTTGAAGTGCCTTTTATTGTTCAATATTTATATAAAAAGAAGATAACTTTTGAAACAGGAATTGCCGTTTCTTATCTTACAAAGGCACAAGAAGATAATGATGGTTACGGTTTGGTTGATGCTGATCCTCCTTTTAATAAATTTGAGATATCTGCTTTAGCAGGAGCGAATTATAACATTACAGAGAGATTAATTTTTAATTTAAGAGTATCGTATTCTATGCATCAAATAAGAAATCATACTCTTAGAAGCACAATGTGGCTTAGATACGGACAATTTAACAATGTAATAAGTTTTTCGATTTATTATTATTTGTAATTTTTGTTTGTATAGAGACTTTCGATTGCAAATCAGAACAAAAATAAACTAAATACAAAGTTATGATAAAGATTGACATTCCCGGATACGGTATTTTGGAATTAGAACATTTGGTGATGGACTATAATGGCACTTTGGCTTTAGATGGTAATTTGTTTAAAGGGCTTGAAGAAATACTAAATAGATTATCTGAAAATATTCATTTGCATGTTATTACTGCAGATACTTTTGGACAAGTATCTGAAAATTTAAAAAATGTAAAATGTAATTTACACATAATTGGCAAAGAAAATCAAGGGAAACAAAAGCAGGAATATGTAATAAATTTAGATGCGTCAAAAGTATGTGCTATAGGTAATGGAGCTAACGATGGAATGATGCTTAAAACTGCTGCTTTAGGAATTGCTCTTATTCAGACCGAAGGTGCTAATGTAAACACTTTATTAAATGCCGACATTGTTTCAATATCAATATTTGATGCTTTAGGATTGCTGATGAACCCTAAACGATTGGTTGCAAGTATGAGAGAGTAACAAAAATATTTGACATCCTTGTAATAAAAAGAATGTCAAATATATAATAGTTAGTTAAGATTTTAAACTCATAAATTTTTAAATTTATTTGTATTACTGTTTTATTTTTTTGATATAACATAATTTATTTTATGTTACTCATTAAAAATTATATCCAACAGCTATTCCTCCCCAATATATAAAATCAACCAATTTTTCCCCATGTATATTTTTATCTATTTCATCCCAATAATCAATTATGGGTGTAAATGCAGCCTTTATTAAAAATCGTCCGTTAGGCTTTTGATATCTATATCCTATTTTTAGACTTCCAAACAATTTATAATCATCTTTACCATCTGGGGACTCATCATTTATAATTATTTGTCCTATTCCAAACTCAAGATGATTAGCATTAAATGAAATTAATTGGTTTATCGAAATAGGAATCCATAAAGGTATAACTCCTGTTCTCTCAGGATAATAAGCAAATCCAATCTGACCAAGGGTTTTGGTTTTGTCTTTGTTAAGAATTAATCTCTCATAATCAATTGAATAAAATGATCCGTGACCAAATAATTCAAATTCAATTGAATTTTTGTAACTGAATTTTTCAGTTACAATATTTTTTTTAGATTGTTGCCCGAATGAGAAGTAACTTAAAAACATTAAACTAATTAAAAACGCATTTTTCATAAATAGTAAAATTTTGGTTAAAAAATAAATGAGTAGTTTTTAATTATAGGCAATTTTTTTATTTACTATTAAAAACGACGGGTTTTTTAATTTATTGTTTGTGAGGTTTTACAGATTGTTTTTATTGAATATTAATAACAATCATCAATCAACAGTTTTAATTTTTTATAATTTTTTATCATTTCATCTTCGCGAGAGTTGTCATAAAGAACAGATGCAGGGTGTTGCAAGGGGAAAATTATTTTGTTTTTAATAATAATTTGATTCCCGCAAATCTTGTGAAAATTTTCTTTAGAGGGGAAAGAGATATCGTATTTTTCAAAAATGTATTTAATTGCATAATAACCCAAGGGAACTAATATTTTTGGATTTATTAATTCTATTTCTTCATTAAGGTAATTGCTGCAAATTTTTATTTCGTCTTGTTTGGGTTTTCTGTTTTTCGGGAGCATACATTTAATAAGGTTTGTCATGTAAATTTCCTTTCTATCTATGTCGGCTTTTAACAATAATTTATCTAATACTTTTCCCGATGGACCAATAAACATTCGTCCTTCTCTGTCTTCATTTTCTCCCGGAGCCTGAGCAATAAATAAAATTTTGGAATTAATATTTCCTTCACCACAAAGAGGATTTATCCTAGTCTCAGACAAGCGACATTTTTGGCATTTTTTTATGTCTTTGTTTAATGCACTTATTCCCCCGTTTTTCATAAAGCAATAATTTCGTGTTTATTACACAATCAATTAAAGATAGATTTTATTCTATAAAGTTCAAAAGAAAACAATTATAATATTAATTTAATAAATGATTTTAAGGGAATAAAATATCAGATTAGCACCACAATTTATTGTGGTGGTTAAAATGATAAGGATGTTTTTTTATAGTTTTTATACCTTAAGGTTTTTAAAACCTTAAGGTATTATTAAAATTAAATTTTTGTTGTTATAAAAAATAATAAGTTCTTTTAGACGTAGCTACAAGCTACGCCGAACAGGAGTTGATTTATATCTGATTAGAATAATTTGAGATAAAGGTTTTTTATAATTCTTGAAAAACAATTAAATCATCTAACCAAATTCCATGTTCAGTTCCAACCAAAAGCTCGATTTTTACAGGAATGTTATTTATTGGTTGAAAATAAAAATATTTTTCAGTCCAGCTATCTACTCCAGAGCATCCATCTAAAAAGATTGTTTCATCGCCTTGTTTAAGTCTAATCATGAAGTCTCCAACACAATGACCAACTTCTCCAATTTGAGTTGAAAGAAGCTTGTAATGGAAATGAATTACATAAATTTTTTCTTTATTAACAGGAATTCCTTCAATTTTTTCAAGTTGAAAACATTCTCCGTTAGCTTTTAAATTAACAGAACTATTACCGTTAAATTTATTTATTGTATCAATTAGAAATGTGCCACCGGGATATATATTCCAGTTGATAGAATCGCTTAAATTATCAAAATTGTCAATACTAACTGACTTGAAATTTTTACCATCTATTTCCATTGTAATGGAATTATTTTCTTCTATATCATCTTTCTTACAAGCTTGAAAAATTAAAAGGAAGGATAAAATTGTAAATGTTAAAATTTTTGTTTTCATGTTTGTGTTTTTTATAGGATTTCAAAATTATTATGAATTATGTATGAGTTTTATTTAACTCATAATTTAAAATTACACAATATTTTTTTTTAAAAAAAATATTTATTAAGAATTATTTCCCAACCCCAACCTTAAAACCTTCAGAATGTGATGAAAATTCCGGTGCATACATACATTGAATAGTTGTAATTCCGCTTATGAAACTGCCGTTAAAATTAACCCGCAGCGGATATTCAGAAACATAGCTTCCTTTTCGTAAATATGAGAAAAAGAAATCTGTTGATGCGTCTTTTGTAGTTTCATAATAGCCAAGCCCATCTTGATATTTATATCGTGAAATGACGTTCATCGGCTCAAAGCAGGCTGCCCGCATATCTTTCATGTGAACATATTCCATTTG
>QMPG01000206.1 GCA_003648455.1 Bacteroidota bacterium | reverse complement strand
TTCACTGCGGAATTTTCTATCTGCCTGTTTTGTATTTAAGGTAGCAAAAAACAGATTCTGCAAGATTGCTTTGTAATAAGTAGAGTCTTCATCTGCAAAATCAGCTAGATTTTTTTTAATGTTTTCTTCATCGAACAAGTTTTCAGGAACGAGTTTTCGAACTTTCATAAACCAGATAAACATTAATCGAGTTATCAATCGAATAATGGCAATTTCTCTGCCGTTTTTTTCTTTTTCTGCATCATCAGGAAATTTCACATTATCGATTGCCCAGAAATACCAGTGTTGCAGCTTTTCATAGAATTGTTTTGTTAGCGGTTCAACATTAAAAGCTTCTTGAATGCTATCCAGATCATTGAAATCAGCTTTTGAAATTTGACTGATAAAAGTTTTGTTGGTTTGCTCTTTACTTACAAAATAAGTATATCGTTTAAAGTTTGTGAAATCCCTTTTTGTTCCGAGAAAATTAGCTCTGATAAAGCTGAAACGGAAATTGCCTTTTTCATCATAAAAAATAAAAAAAGCAGCATCATTATTTTCTTCTTTCAGGATGTTTTTGGCAATTTCATACTGTCTTTTCTTTCCGGATCTGTTTGTGAGTTTTTTGTTGGTTTTGGCAGTAATTATGAGAAGGTCGTCATTGTTATTTAATACAGCTTCACCGATATTAGTTATATCTGTGAAGTTGTCTGAAATTTCTTTTTTGTCTTCAAATAGAAAATCGTAATTCTCTTCTTTCGGCTTGAACTTTGTTATTTTACCTCTGAAGAACTGTCTTAACTGCTCAACAGAAAATTCTGCTATTAAGTCATTTACTATAACCACTTAATTACCTCATTTTATTAAATCTAATTTAACAATTTATTTAAAGCATTTTTTTTGTAAAGGGTATAAAGCCGACGTGCCACGTTCTTCTTGCTTTTCTTTCAATTTGAATGTGGGTGCTTATGTTATACACCATATTCTCCAAGCTTTATTTCAACAATATACATTTACTTATTGCTTTTTCTTTTCCATTCACATTGAGCTTTATAAAATATTGTCCGCTTGCTACTTTCTTTTGGTTATCGTCGGTTCCTTGCCAGACAATCATAAAATGACCTTTTGCAGAATAAGCATTTAAAAACGTTTTTATTTTTTGTCCTTTGATGTTATAAATTGCTAGTTCAATTTCACCAGATTCTGCAAGATCAAGTTTGATGGTTGTGGATGGATTAAATGGATTAGGATAATTTGAAATTTGTGAAATCTCAGGAATAACAATCACATTTTCATTTATTGATTGTGAATCTCCTTGATATTCATAAGCACCCATATCAATTGTTTCACCATAGATTCTGGGATTTCCTGCAAGGTCAAATTCCGGTAACTCAATTTCTGGTGGCAAATCTAAGGTGCCTGCATTAATACAAGGAGAATTACTGGTTAGTGAAAAAGGGAAATCTCCTTCATTTTGCCAGAGAGGATCTTCGTTTACATTGCCTTCCAACCAATTGATTACCGAAGGTGTTTGTTGGTAGTTCACATTATCATCACCGCCTTCAATTAGTGAGTTTGAAATATTTATCAGAGCGTTTTCCCAAAGAATTGTTGAATAACCATCATTGTTATAAAGAATAGAATTGAATATATTTAACTCTGAATTGTTAACAGAATTAGTGCATCCTGTATCGTAAAGAAGTGTATTATCTCCAAATGTGCTGTTTACAACATCTACAACAATGTTATCGTGAATAGTTAATCCAGATGCACCACCGGTAACGTAAAAAAAATCGTTATAATTATCAATGATTTCGCAGTTGATTATTTGGGCTTTGTATTCTCCAAGTATATTGGGATGACCACCAAGTCGTATAGCCCCACCATTAAATTCTACTCCCGGATAATTGTGCTCTACTTTTGTATTGATATATGTTGCATTTAAAACCGGATTGGGACAATTATATTCAATAGTATTACAAATACCTTTTCCTCCAGTGTTATTTCTAACTATTACATTATTAAAATTACAATAACCATTTTGTGTTAAAATTGCACTTCCAATATTTCCATTACAATTTTCAATAATAACATTATTTAAATGAAGGTCAGCTTGATAAATATTTATTGCACCTGCATAGGATTCATCTAGGCATTCACCATTAGTCAATTTCAAATCTTTCAATATAAGTGTGGAAAATTCATCTTGATTTCTTGAATACTGAAAGAAAAATGGATACTCAGATTCTGCATCAAGAATTGTATTATTCGATGAAATACCTTTATAGATAACACCTTGTTTTATGTTCATTGGAAATACTTGATTATTTAGTGATCTTGAATAAGTACCTTCGGCAAGATGGATTGTATTGGGATTTTCATCATTTCTTTTAATAAGAGTTTGTGCCCAAGCAAGTGTTTGTAATGGCTCATAAGTCGTTAAACCACTATTAGAATCATCACCTTCTGGTGCTACATACAAGTCTTGATCTATTGGTTCGATTATTGAATTCAATTGTGAAATCGTGCACAGATGGGATGGACCAATGAAGAAAAAGTCAGGTTCATTCACTGTAAGTGTATCAGTTATGATGTTTACAACATCAGGAATATTATAGCCAATATAAATGTCAGATCCGGTGGCAGAATAATTTAAATAGATACTGTTTAAATTTGTCTCATTGAATTGAAGGGTTGTATTATTGCCACTAAAACCTAAGCCACCTGCATAACGTATACCTCGGTTATAAGATATAATATTACCATCCAATATAACATTGCTGTTATTGATATATAATCCCCCACAATCAAAAGCTTTATTATCCTTGATTTTACAACTTGAAACCCAAGCATTTGCTACATTTTTAATAAAAATACCACCACCTTGATAGCTTTCCGAAACACCTGATTCTAAAGCATACCCATTTTGTATAGTAAAACCAATAATTGAAGCATTTTCACATTCATTAATTTTCAGACAACGTGCCTGTTGATTACCATCAATTATTGTTTGATTGATAAGAGAATCTTCGGGAGTTATTATATATAAAGAAGCTACTGAGAGTGATTTTTCAAGGTAATCAATATTCTCATAGTATGTACCAGGATATACAAGAATTGTGTCGTTATCTGTAGCGGCAATTATACCTTCTTGAATTGCAGTAAAGTTGCCAGTGCCGTCTTGCTTGATATGATGAGTTATTGCATTTAACAACGAACAAACACTAACAAAAACGAACATAAGAATTATTGTTGGCTTTGCAAAGCAAAACGACAACATTTTTTGTAGTTTTATATTCATAATTTCCTCAAATTCAATTATTGCAGGTGATGTTGGCTAACATCACCTGCAAATCATCAACTTACTTCATCATTATCATTTTACGAGTTAGCACATTAGAGTTAGTTCTAAGTTTGTAGAAATATAAACCTGAACTAACAGGTTTTTCAGTCATATCTTTTCCTTCCCAAACTATTGAGTGATCACCTTTATCAGCAGTACCTGAATATAGTTTTTTCACTTTTTGTCCTTTGATGTTATAGATTGTTAGTTCAATATTTTGTTCGTTTGGCAAAGAGAATGAAATTGTTGTAGTCGGATTGAAAGGATTAGGATAGTTACCACTTAACTTAGCTGTATTTATAGTGATCTCAGGCTCTGGTTGCTCACCGAATTTGACAACTGAGTATTCCTGTCTGCCGGAGATTATCAACCTATTCTCATATTCTCCTGTCCGCAGGTTTAGAGAGTTGTAACTTTTTATGGGAATGCTTGACCCTCTACCTGTTGTTACTTCAAAAGTGAATGGAATCGGATCGCGATTGGCATTATCTGAATAGACAAGGATCTGCACGGCTGAATCCTGCACTGCCACAGCACCAACACAAATACCATCTTCAAATACACCTATTTCAGTAATACTTGGATCAATTCCAAGAACATCGATTACCTCATAATCTGCTTTCTCTTCATAAGTAAAATTCTCTGCTACTTCCTTTCTCTCCGGTTCACTTACTATATTTGTATCATTCCAATGGAAGTCATCAACATCTTCACTGAACTTCACCAAATATCCTTTCCCATATTCAAGTGGTCTGATCTTCATACTAGGTTTTGGCTCAGGATCTCCAGCACCTCTTGGATTAGATAGATCTGCATAAGTCCAATTCTCTGCTTTCACAATTTTTACTTTATCCCAAAATTCGCCAAACGCTACATCAATATCCTGTGAATATGGAAGCCAATATCCCAACCAATGATATTTGCTCGCTTCGAGTGTTTCTTCAGATAACTCATAATTTGATGGTAACCTATCTCCGTCAATTACTAATGTAGTACTCTCTGCTCCACTTGCAACCTTTACTTTATAACCTTCGTGACGGTGAAGCATATTGTCAAAGTCCTGATCATTAAAACCTGTTAGATCATCGTAATAAATATTCATATCATAAATATCACCTAACCGATGTCCGAGGATTTTTTCAAAATCTGTAATGGTTGGATTACCACCGGAAGTTAACTGAAACATTCCTGGTTCATTGTTTGCGAAATAGGCTTGTTCGAATAAATACCCATTAGAAGTGCCTTGTTCGGTAAGACGCGGATAGGATATCCAGTTGTAACCGGAAGCAAATACTTTTATATCAAGATCAAAGAAATTATTATAAACAATAGGTTCTTCGTCTCTTGAAATTACTACACAATCAAATTGATTCAAACCATTTTCTAATTCAGTTTGTGTTTTTACAGAATAACTATCATTGTCATTCTCCTGCCAGGAGAGTAAATGATGATCCCAATTGTTACCACCATTTCTGAATAGATATAGTGTTTCCCCATCTGTTAACACAAAATTGACAACATTATGCCAATAGTAATAATAATATGGATTACTAAATTCGTATTCTAGATCGATTTCACCGTCATCTATAGTAGCAGTTAGTGCATCGTGGATTCCGGAAAGGACATCTCCGCCATTATCAATAATATTACTCATTATCCAATGGAATAAGATTTCACTATCAATAAACTGATTATACTGTGTATAGCTTGTATTCCAATTTGATGGATGATTATTAGTTGTAAACCAACTTGCACCACCAAGTTCATTATACAAAGCTAATTTTATATCATCATCTATGCCTCCATTATGCATAAATTGGAATGTAGTATTTGCATCATAATCAAATCTAAACGGATGATTTCCTAAAGCTGTACTGCTCCTTCTATCGTGACCTAATACAATTGCCACATTGTTATCATCAAGTTTAATTGCATCTCTTGCTGCTTCCATAGGTCCAGTAAAATAATGATTACCATTATGTACATAATCATAGTAATATGTATTTGCAAGGATATCCTGAGCAGTCACATACCAAGCTTGTGGACTATAGAATTCTGTTACGAGATTAGTTGTGTTTATATACGGAAAGTTACCATCTTCATCAATATATGTAACACCATAACCATCTGGGTTAGTTCCTCCTGTCGAATGATCTATCAAAAAATCAATGAATTCATCAGGATCATCGTAATCTCCTGTTCCCATTTCAATTGTAGAAATACTAAAACCTGTTTTTGAAATCATTGCTACCATATCACAATCTGCATACAAAATAACAGTACTCTTAATGAAAACTACCATTATGACTATAATTAACTTATTTTTTTTTGAAAACATAAAAAACACCTTTCCATTTATTTCACATTAGAAAAGGTGTATATATGATGCAAGTATTATATTCTAATGAGAAGGATTAACATTCTATTGTCATAATAAATCTGACAAATTAGTTTTTGAAATTACGGTATTTTTTTGAATCATAGGTTTCAACAGTTCATTTTTCTTATACCATTCTTATGGGTCATTCATCTCTTTACCTCCTTCTATATTTATGGTGTATAATGTTTGGCAGCTGCCACACCGAAGGCTGTGGAGCTGTGTGTTACGCCTATTCTTTCTAAAATCAATTTCATTATCTTTAGCAATTTTCAATTAATTCTAATTTATTATCAACGGTTTAG
>QMPG01000205.1 GCA_003648455.1 Bacteroidota bacterium | reverse complement strand
TTTTCTTGAATTATCCCGATAGTACTTCAAAAATTTGGATAAATTTCTAAAGAAAAATAATTGAAGCTGTGATAATATTTTATATCGAACTCAGGTTAATAAAAAATACAAAATAATCGCATGATAATGATAAGGTTACAAAAATACAAACAGGTAAAAAAACCTTTGCGTCTTAGCGTCTCTGCGGTAAAAAAAGCGACTTGACATGAAATAAAAAACTAATAATCACTTAATAATGATCTAATTATAAAAATTTAAACAAATAAAATTTATTATAAATCAAACGACATTTGCGAATCATCATCAGGAATAATTCCTTTTATTGGTGATTTTTTATTTTCATCTTTATCTTCATTTTCAAGAGATTTTTTTTCTTCAATAATTTCCTTTTCGATAGCCTCATTTTCAACAGCCTTATTTTCAACCGGTTCTTCTTCAGTAATTTCTTCTTCTTTAATAATAGGCTCTAAAGTTTTTATTTTTTTTATTTCGAGAGCAGATAATCTTTTGCCTTTTGCCTTGTAACTTTTAACACCAATGAAATCTTCTACATCAATTATTTCATTTTCATGGTCGGAATTTTTTCCGCCAAAAATAATTTCAATTCTAGGGTATTTATCATCGGAGAGAGTAAGCAATTTAGAGTCTGGATTTTCACCAATAAAGCTGTTCATTTTGTCGGTAACTTCAATCTCGAAACGTTTTAAATAGTAAAAATCATAGTCTGCATTAAAGTAAGCGCAAGAAATAATTTTATCGGGATTAAATTTTTCAATAATTAAAATATCGTCTTCAAAATGGTTAGAAAGGTCAAAGTTGTATAATTTGTAAACACCTGTTTTGTAAACGACTAAAATTTTATCATCGTTAAAAAATTCGCCGAGATATTTACCTCTCTCATCCGAATTAAGTCTTAGAACAGCATCGTCAAACCAAATTTTTCTGCCACCAAGTGTAGAAAGTCCTTTTTCCTTAAGAACAATTTTATGAACTTGGTGTTTTGTTAATATATTACCCATTGAACCTCGTCCTTTAATGGCTAGCAGACTAAAATCTATTTCAATAATAAGTTTTTTGAGTTTTGGTTTTGGTTTTAAATATACTTTAACAGTTTCGGCTTCGCCATTTGGATTAACACTAAAATAAAGAATTTTTGAACCTTCAGTACCTTTAGTTAAATTATATTCTTTGTCGCGTGTAAGTCCCTTAATTGCAAAACGTTTCATCATTATATTGCCGTTTTTACCATCGCGGTAAATAGCATTATAAATTGTTCGTTCATCGTTTTTCTTAAACACATTAACGTGAATAATGTCTTTCCCTACAAACGATTTGTCAGATACTTTTGTGATTAAATAATCACCGTTTTTGCGAATAACAATAATGTCGTCAATATCGGAGCAGTTGCATACAAATTCATCTTTCTTAAGTGAAGTGCCAATAAAACCTTCTTTTCTGTTAACGAACAATTTCTGATTTGCTTCAACAACTTTAGCAGCTATTATTGTTTCAAAATTTCTTATTTCAGTTTTACGTTCTTTGCCTTTGCCGAATTTTTTCTTTATTTGTTTAAAATAATTAATAGTATAATCTACAATATTATTTAAATGATTATCAACAACTTTAATTTCTTCCTCAATATTTTTAATGTATTCGTCTGCTTTTTTAGCATCGTATTTTGAGATACGCTTGATTTTTATCTCAGTTAGATGAACAATATCTTCTTCTGTAATTTTTCGTTTAAAAAGTTTTTTAAATGGGTCTAATCCTTTATCAATAGTGTTGATAACCGATTTCCATGTTTCACATTCTTCAATATCATTATAGATTCTATTCTCAATAAATATTTTTTCTAATGAAGATAAGTGCCATGCTTCAAGCAACTCATTTTTGCGTATTTCGAGTTCTTTTTTTAAGAGGTTAAGTGTGTTTTGAACTGAGGTTTTAAGTATTTCATTTACACCGAGAAATACGGGTTTGTTATTGTAAATTACACAAGAGTTTGGTGAGATTGAAATTTCACAATCGGTAAAAGCATAAAGTGCGTCAATGGTTTTGTCGGGTGATGTACCGTTTTGCAGATGAATTAATATTTCAACTTTATCAGATGTATTGTCGTCAATCTTCTTAATTTTTATTTTACCTTTTTCGTTAGCTTTAAGAATTGATTCTATTAAGCTGGAAGTGTTTTTAGCAAAAGGCAATTCAGATATTACCAGAGTTTTATTGTCAATTTTCGATATTTTCGCTCTAACTTTTATTGAGCCTCCTCTTAAGCCGTTATTATATCTTGAGAAATCAGCATAACCTCCTGTTGGGAAGTCAGGATAAAGACAAAATTCTTTACCTGTCAGGTGACTTATTGAAGCATCAATTAATTCGTTAAAATTATGAGGTAATATTTTTGAAGCTAGACCAACAGCAATACCTTCAACACCTTGAGCTAGAAGTAATGGGAATTTCACAGGTAATGTAACAGGCTCTTTTTTTCTTCCATCATAAGACGTTTGCCATTCGGTAGTTTTTGGATTAAATACAACATCTAATGCAAATTTTGAAAGTCTTGCTTCAATATAACGAGGAGCAGCTGCACTATCGCCTGTGGCAATATTCCCCCAATTACCTTGAGTGTCGATGAGTAAATCTTTTTGTCCGAGCTGAACTAGAGCATCACCAATAGAGGCATCACCATGAGGGTGATATTGCATTGTGTTACCAATAATATTTGCAACCTTATTATATCTCCCATCATCTAAAATTTTCATTGAATGCAAAATACGTCGTTGTACGGGTTTTAAGCCATCGTTTAGATGTGGTACGGCACGTTCAAGAATCACGTATGATGCGTAATCAAGAAACCAATCTTTATACATTCCGGAAATGTGAGTGATGTTTTGTAAATCACCGGAGATATTGTCTGTTTGGTTTTCTTGAATCTCGTTTTCTTTTTCTGAATTTTCTTTATTTATGTTGTCAGAATTCTCTTGCATCTTTTAGGTTAAAAGTTCTTAAAATTTTAAAAGTTTGTAAAGTTCATAAAGTTTATAAAGTTAAAACCTTCAACTTTCCACTTGTTTACGCCACTTCTTCTTCAATACGTAAATTATCAATAATAAACGTTTGTCGTTCCGGAGTATTTTTACCCATGTAAAAAGATAATAAACCGGGAACGTCATCATTACGTTTAATAACTACAGGTTCAATGCGAATATCTTTACCAATAAAATTTTTAAATTCATCGGGAGAGATTTCACCTAAACCTTTAAATCGTGTAATCTCAGGATTAGCACCTGTTTTTTTAATTGCTGTTTCTTTTTCCTCATCGCTATAGCAATAATATGTATGCCTTTTATTACGAACACGGAAAAGAGGTGTTTGTAAAATATAAAGGTGTCGATTTTTTATTAAATCGGGGAAAAATTGCAAAAAGAAAGTTATTAAAAGTAAACGTATGTGCATACCGTCAACATCAGCATCAGTAGCAATTATTACATTGTTATATCTAAGATTCTCAATTCCTTCTTCAATATTTAAAGCTGCTTGTAACAAATTAAATTCTTCGTTTTCGTAAACAATTTTTTTTGTAAGCCCATAAGAGTTTAAAGGTTTCCCTTTTAAGCTAAATACGGCTTGTGTGTTTACGTTTCTTGATTTTGTTATTGACCCGCTGGCAGAATCCCCTTCAGTTATAAATATTGTTGTTTCAAGTCGTCTTTCGTCTTTCGAATTGTAGTGTATTCTGCAATCGCGAAGTTTCTTGTTATGCAGACTTGCTTTTTTGGCTCTGTCTTTAGCAAGTTTTTTAATTCCTGATATTGCTTTTCGTTCCTTTTCAGATTCTTGTATTCTTTTTAGAAGAATTTCGGCAGTATCATGATTCTTGTGTAAAAAATTATCGAGTTCTTTTTTAATAAAATCATTAATAAAATTACGAACAGACATGCCTCCCGGAGCTATTTCTTTTGAGCCGAGTTTAGTTTTTGTTTGAGATTCAAAAACAGGCTCTTCAACCTTTATGCTAATAGCAGCGCTTATTGATGAACGAATATCAGAAGGCTCAAAATTTTTGTTGTAAAATTCACGAACTGTTTTAACAATAGCTTCTTTAAATGCAACTAAATGAGTTCCTCCCTGAGTTGTGAATTGTCCATTTACAAATGAATAGTATTCTTCACCATATTGTTTTCCATGTGTTAAAGCAATCTCAATATCGTCGCCTACTAAATGAATAATAGGATAAAGACCTTCAGAACTAATATTTTCGTTTAACAAATCTAACAATCCGTTTCTTGAATAAAAACTTTTGCCGTTAAAATTAATTGTTAGTCCTGAGTTAAGAAATGTATAGTTTTTTATTAAAGTTTCAACATAATCGCTAATAAAATGATAATTACCAAATAAAGTTGCATCTGGAATAAAAGAAACTGATGTGCCGTCTTTTTCGTTAGTGTCCTGCAATTCATTGTCTTTAATAATTTCACCTTCAGAAAATTCAACACTTTTTACTTTTCCTTCACGAAAAGATTTTATGCAGAAATATGATGATAAAGCATTAACTGCTTTAATACCAACGCCATTTAATCCTACAGATTTTTTAAATACTTTAGAATCGTATTTAGCTCCTGTATTCATTTTTGAAGCAACATCAATAACTTTTCCTAGAGGGATACCTCTACCATAGTCGCGAATGCTAACAGTATTTTCTGAGATCGAAAGATCTATTTTTTTTCCATAACCCATCATGAATTCATCAATTGAATTATCGAAAACTTCTTTAATTAGAACATAAATCCCATCGTCGCGTGAAGAACCGTCTCCTAACTTACCGATATACATACCGGGGCGTCTCCTGATGTGTTCTTTCCAATCTAGCGTACGAATAGTATCTTCTGAATAGTTTGACGGCATAATATATTTTTTTGCAAATATACTTAAAAGATAAATGTTGCAAAATTTGTTTTATTAACAATAAATTGTGAATAAGTTTAATTTTCTGTATAAAATAAGAGCTGAAATAAAAAAAGTTAAAAAACATTCATTTTTTTTTGCAGATATAAAAAATAGTTTTTATTTTTGACCATTCGGTTAAACTAAAAAATTAAACTACTTGTTTAAAAATGACTAGAGATAAAATTAATACAGAGAAAAAAATTCTAGAAGCTGCAAGAAAAGTGTTCCTAAAAAAAGGTAAGGATGGTGCACGAATGCAAGAGATTGCTAATGAGGCAGGTATTAATAAGGCTTTGTTGCATTATTATTTTAGAAGTAAAGATAAATTGTTTATTGCAATTTTTGATGAAGCGTTAGATGAATTTATACCGAGAATTGGCAGCGTTTTAAATTCTGATATGTCATTATTTGATAAGATAAGAGATTTTACAAATCATTATATTGAATTTTTTATTGAGAACCCACTTCTTCCATTGTTTATTTTTCATGAAATAAGGAATAATCCTGATAGAATTGTTAAGTTGGCAGGGCAAAGTGGAGTTGAACCGATTTTGTTTGCAGAGGAGATTAGTCGTGCTGTTGATAACGGGCTTATTAACCCTGTAGATCCGCGACAATTGATTGTTAATATGATTAGTTTATGTATTTTCCCTTTTGTAGGCCAACCATTGGTTGAGGCGTTTCTTTTTAATAATGATGATGAAAAGTTTGCTGATTTTATTGAAATAAGAAAAAAAGAAGTTGGTGAATTTATTATTAATTCAATAAAGAAATAGGAAGTAAGAATTAAGAATTAAGAATTCGTAATTAAAATAAAAATATGAAAAGATTAATTAATTTTATTTGCATAATATGTTTCGCACAAACTTTGTTTGCTCAAAGTTCAGACACATTATTTTTGGATGATTGTTACAATAATGCAATTAAGAATTATCCTTTGTATAAGCAAAAAGATTTGTATAAGTCGGCAAGTGATTTGAAAACGAAAAATTATTCGACTAATTATTTACCAACATTAGACTTTAATGCACAGGCAACCTACCAATCGGATGTTCCGGGGATTGAGATGCCTATG
>QMPG01000204.1 GCA_003648455.1 Bacteroidota bacterium | reverse complement strand
CAATCAATAATTAAATCGTTATCTCGTGGAATATTATGGTGTTCAAGAGCTTGTAAATAACCTTTAAGTCTATTTTGAGATATCAATAACCCTTCAGGCCCACATAAATGCGCAATTCTTTTACAGCCGGCAGAGATTAAATATTCAACAGCTTCAAAAGCCCCTTTCATATCATCAACAATAACGCGGTCAGTTTCAATTTCGTCACAAACACGGTCAAAGAAAACTAGTGGAAGCCCGTATTCAGCAATGCTTTTAAAGTGTTCATAGTTATTAGTTTTTTTCGACATTGAAACAATTAATCCGTCAACTCTACTATCTATAAGAGTTTGAACTCCGGCAATCTCTTTTTCATATGATTCGTTTGATTGACATATCATCACGTTAAAATGTTTGTCGTTGGCGTAATCTTCAATACCACTAATTACCGATGAAAAAAAATGATGAACAATACCCGGAATAACTAAACCAATCGTGTTCGTTTTTTTGTTTCTCAAACTTAAAGCTACTGCATTAGGTTTATAATGTAACTTTTTTGCCAATTTATTAACTGCAAGTTTTGTTTTTGCACTAATTTTAGGATGATCTGTTAATGCTCTTGAAACAGTTGACGGAGAAATGTTTAATTCCCTTGCAATATCTTTTATTGTTATGGGTCTATTTTTCATGCAGTTTTGTAAATTAAAAATTGCTTTATGAAGATATTTATCCTTTATGCAATTAACGAAAAATTTTTAAATTTCAATAATAAAATAAAGGAATAAATAGATTTTGCTTTTCTAAAGGTAAATAAACAAAAAAAATAAAAAAAATATTTTTAATAATGCAAACGTTTGAAACAACCCGTTTGTGTTAAAACTCTTTGATTTTTATACAGTTAACTGTTATTTTGTTGCAAAAAAATGAGGTTTTTTACTATTTCTTTTGTATATTTGTTTATAAATTTATTAATAACTAAATTAAATATATTATGAAAAAAGTTTTATTTAAGATTTTTACTGTTGCTCTCTTTGTTGTAGCAACAATCAGTTTTGCAATTGGTCAAGGTATGCCCAATGCAATTAGTATTACACCTGAACAAGGTACAGGTCAGGACGAAATAACACTAACCTTTAATCCGGCTTTAGCTTGCCATGGTGACAAGCAAAGTCTTGAAGGATCGGCATCTGTTGCAATGCACTCAGCTGCTTTTTTAATTGACGAAGAACAAACCGGTTGGGGAAAACATGCCGTAGATTATGACAAACAATCTGCTGATGGAACTCCTACTACACTTACAGCTAACGATGACGGTACTTATTCTATTACTTTTACTCCTGCAACATTTTATCCAGACATTCCTGAGGGAGCAATAATTACACAAATTAGTGCTGTTTTTAATAATGGCTCAGGATGGGATGCCGAAGGAAAAGATTTTGATGCTGAAGGTAATTGTACAGATTTCTTTATTCCTTTGCATTATGAATCTACCGATCCTGCTTTTGCTTTTAAAGTTAATATGACAAAAGCAATTGAAGACGGAATCATGGAAGATCCTATTTTAGACAAAGTTTATGCAATTGTTGAAGGTTTTGAGCCTATTCAATTACTTGATGTTGATGCAGATTTTGTTTCTGATGGTATTTACGAAGGTGTTTTAGATACAGGTCTTGTTCTTGATCAAAGTTATAACGTTAGTTTCCGTATTAATGATGATACTCCTGAAACTATTACACCAAGAGCTATTGTTGCTTCTGCAGGAACGAAAGCTATTGATGTTTGGTGGGATGATGTAACCGGAACAGTTTTAGAAGACTTAACTATAAATGTTGATATGAGTTATCAACTAGTAGGACAAGCTTCTTCTACAGGTGCATTTGACCCGGCAACTGACACTTTAGATGTTGCAGGCTCGTTTAATGATTGGGGCGGTACAGTTATTAATTTTGTTCCAACAACAGGAGATTCTACTATTTATACAGCAACAATTCCAGATGTAGCTGTTGGAACAACTTACGAATACAAAATTCGTATTAATCATAACTGGGATACTTCAGAATTCCCTGGCGGAGGTCCTAATCGTAAATATACTGCAAGAGAAGGTGGAAATTCTATAAATATTTATTATGACAATTATCGTATTGGTTGGGTGCCTGTTACAATGTATCTAAATATGAGTTATCAAAATAAAATAGGAGTTTTCGATTATAGCACTGACCATGTTGATGTTGCAGGTACTTTTAATGGCTGGGGTGGAACTGATGAATTGTTTTTTGACAAGGATAGCAGTATCTATTCAGCAACTGTTCTTGCACCTATTGGAGACACAATTGAATATAAATTCCGTAGAGGTATGAACTGGAACAATAACGAATTCCCTGGTATGGCTCCAGGTAGAAAATATATTGTTCTTGATACTATTGGCGGTGTTACTAATGTATTAGATACTGTATGGTATAATGATGATAATCCTGCAGTTGCTGCAGCACCTCTTGCTAAAAATTTAAGCGTTACAGGAACAATGAGAATTGGTGAAGTTTTAACTGGTCATTATGTTTATGAGGATGTTAACGGCGATGCTGAAGGCGTTTCTATTTATCAATGGTATAGAGCAGATGATGCAGACCAAACTAATATTGAAGCTATTCCTGATGCAACAGATATTACTTATACTTTAGTTGAAGATGATTATTCAAAAAATATTTTCTTTGAGGTTACTCCTGTTGCTAGTGTTTCAACTGGTACAGGCGACGCTCCTTTAGCCGGAGACTCTATAAGAGTTGATGCTGGTGTTGCTTATCATACAGGTATTGTTTCTCCAAGTGGAAATAATATTGAAATATATCCTAATCCTACTAAAGATGTTTTATATATTAACAATTTGAAAGATGTTCAAACATTGTTTATTTCTAATATGTTAGGACAACAAGTACAAAAAATTAACATTGTTAATAAGGAAAAATTACAAATTAGTACAATGGATCTAAATAAAGGTATTTATATCATTACTTTAATTAATAAAGATGGTAAATCTCATTCTAGAAAGATTATTAAAAATTAATTAAATTATTTTGTTAGATTAAGAGAGGAGTATCTGCTCCTCTCTTTTTGTATTTAGATTAAAATTCACAAAAGAATAAATAAATGAAGTATCATAAAGCAAGAATCTTAATATTTAGTTTGTCGTTATTATTTTTTACTAATATTGTAAATGCTCAATTAGTAACAACACAACCAGCTTTCCCAACTGTTAACGACACCATAACTATTACTTTTGATGCATCACAAGGTGATGCCGGACTTAAAGATTTCACAGGAGATATTTATGCTCATACAGGTGTTATTACAGAAAAGAGTTCTTCAGAGAGTGATTGGAAATATGTTATTGCCGAATGGTCAGAGAATATTTCTAAAGCCAAACTTACAAGAAAAAGCACAAATATTTATGAGTTAAAAATTACGCCTAATATTCTCGAATATTACGGTGTGCCCGAAACAGAAGAGGTCTTAAAAATGGCTTTCGTATTTCGTAGCGAAGATGGCTCAAAAACAGGACGTGATGTTGGTGGAAAAGATATTTTTGTTGATGTTTATCAATCAGGCTTAAATGTTAATATTTTGTTGCCTCAACATGATTTAATAATATCTGAAGGTGAAAATATACACGTGCATGCAGTTTCTAATGAAGCAGACAGTATTTTATTATATATTGACGACAGTCTTAAATTAACAACTGAAAACGATACTTTAAATTATGAATTTTCAGATACAGTTGCAGGCAAACATTGGATTAAGGTATTTGCTAAAAACAATACTGAAATGGTTGTTGATTCTGTTTATTATTATATTAGAGGGGAGTTAACAACACAAGATTTACCCAATGGTGTGGTTGATGGAATAAATTATATTGATGACAATACTGTTACATTGGTGCTTTTTGCGCCTAACAAGCAATTTGTTTTTGCTATTGGAGATTTTAGTAATTGGGAGCTCGATGAACAATATTTAATGAACAAAACTCCCGATGGAAAAAGGTATTGGATTACTATTGATAACTTAATACCCAACAAAGAATATATTTTCCAATATTTTGTTGATGGTGAAATAAAAATTGCAGACCCATACACTGATAAAATTAGCGACCCTTGGAACGATAAATATATCAGCAATGATATTTATCCTGATTTAATTCAATATCCTGAAGATAAAACAAGTGAAGTTGCATCTGTATTTCAAACAGCACAAATGCCATTTAATTGGCAAACAGCAGATTTCATCCCTCCAAATAAAGAAAACTTGGTAATATATGAATTACTTGTTAGAGATTTTACAAGTAACCGCGATTTTAAAACAATACAAGACACATTAAATTATTTAAAAGCTCTTGGTGTTAATGCTATTGAGTTAATGCCTGTAAATGAGTTTGAAGGAAATGACAGTTGGGGGTATAATCCTTCTTTTTATTTTGCAGTAGATAAAGCTTATGGAACAAAAAATGATTTAAAACGTTTAATTGATGAGTGTCATAAAAATGGTATAGCCGTTATTATTGATATGGTTTTAAATCATACTTACGGTCAATCGCCAATGGTTAGAATGTATTGGGACGATACAAACAATCGCCCTTCTGCCGATAACCCATGGTATAATCAACAATCAAATTTTACAAGTGCTGATGCTCAATGGGGATATGATTTAAACCATGAAAGTATAGAAACACAAAAGTTTGTAGATAGCGTTAATTCATATTGGCTTACACAATATAAAGTAGATGGATTTAGATTTGATTTTACTAAAGGTTTTAGTAATACTATTCATGGAAGTGAAGATCCTTGGGGAAGTCTATATGATAGCAGCCGAGTTGCTTTGTTAAAGCGAATGGCTGACAAAGTATGGGATGTTAATCCTGATTCTTATGTTATTTTTGAACATTTGGCCGAAAATAGCGAAGAAACAGAACTTGCAAATTATGGCATTATGCTTTGGGGAAATCTCAATTATAATTATAATGAAGCAACAATGGGATGGACAGGTAGTTCTGATTTCTCATGGATTTCATATAAAGAAAGAGGGTGGAGCAAACCTAATGTTGTAGGTTACATGGAGAGTCATGATGAGGAACGATTAGTGTATAAAAATTTACAGTATGGAAATTCTTCAGGAGATTATAATACAAAGGATATAAATACGGCTTTACATAGAATGGAACTTGCTGCTGCATTTTTCTTTACTATTCCGGGACCTAAAATGATATGGCAGTTTGGAGAGTTAGGCTATGATTATAGCATTGATTATAATGGAAGAGTAGGGAAGAAGCCAATTAAATGGGATTATCTAGATAATAAAAACAGATTACGTCTTTATCAGGTTTATTCATCTTTAATAAAAATTAAAAAAGAACAACCGGCTTTTAGAAGCACAGATTATACTTTGTCGTTGGTCGGAGCAAAGAAAAGAATTAATATTAACTCATCATCAATGTATATTACAATTATTGGTAATTTTGGTGTTGAGAAGAATTCAATTGATCCAAATTTTCAAAAACCCGGCAAATGGTATGATTTTTTTGCAGGTGATTCTATTGGTGTTAACGACCCTCATGGCTTGATACAACTTGATGCGGGTGAGTATAAGATTTATACTACCAAAAAACTTATGGCTCCGGACATTGTTACAGGTATTAATAATAATGAAATTAGGAATAACAGCAAATTATATATTTATCCTAATCCTGCAAGTAATTTATTGCATTTGAATAGTGATAAAGAGATTAATAAAATTGTTGTTCACAATATTATTGGTACCCAAATTAAAGAAATTAATAATATTAATTCTGAAGCTATTAACATTAATGTTTCTGATTTTAAAGCAGGTTTATATTTTGTTTCTGTTTATGATAAATCCGGAAAGGTAAAGACAAGAAAATTTATAAAGAGATAACCCGCTTTATTCATGCAAAAACGAAGTGAATTGCATGAATTAGCGATGGATAGTGGGAAGTAAAGCGGGAAATCCCGCATTAGAAGTACCCAAATTTGGGGTTTAAAAAACACCAAATTT
>QMPG01000203.1 GCA_003648455.1 Bacteroidota bacterium | reverse complement strand
GATTTGCGAGTTTCCGTGGACGCATTTTTAAACAACGTTTCGCTTCGTTCCGTTTGCGAGTTTTTGATAGTGTCACGCCGGCCGTTAATCAACATGGAGCGAAGCGGAATGTTGATTAATGTTGCGCAGCTGCCACGCTCATCTTGCTTTTCTTTCACTCCGAGAGTGGAGCTGCTTGTTACTGGCAAAACTGTTCAAATTTATCTAACTCCGCTTAAACCGTTTCCAATGTTTAAATTCTTCAAGTTTTATTCTATCTTGATAATGATATAAAAGCTCTCGGAGTTTTTCATCTATAAATAATTCAGGTAAATTTCTAAAATCATTAGAGTATATAAAATTAAGTGCTTCATCAAAAATACCATTACACTTATTTTTTATAAAATTCAAATGATCTAACCATTTTTTAGTTAGACCCTTTTCTTCTGCAAAATAACGATAATAAATATAATCTTCAGGCATTAATAATAATTTGTTAAATTCATCTAAATCTTTACCAAATGCTTTTTCAAAAAAATCAATTTTAGGCATTACAGCGCCATGAGTTACATTTAGAATTACTTGGATTGTTCTTAAAAATTTTCTATTCCAATGTTCTCCAATAAATGACCTATTTTTTGCAGTTATCGGAATATATTTCATTGGGAATGAAAAAATTCTTAAATCAAGTTCTTCGTTAAGATCAATATTAATTCTTAATCTTTCGTATAGCTCATTTGGAGTATCGGTAAAATTATACAAAACATAATTAGATAATTCTCTAATTCCATATTCAGCAGCTAATCTAATTTTATCTTCATAAATTGTTTTGTATTTTATATCATCAAAGGCAATACGAAGCGGTTTTATATTAATTTCAGATAAACGTTTCATTTTTTGTTTTGTTAATAAACGTGCATCAATGCCTTGATTGAAATCAACATACCTGTTTTTGGGAGCTTTATTTCTATACTTTTCGTAAATTGGATTAAGAAGCGGAAAAGCTTTTTGAAATTTAGTTAAGAATCTCTTTCCATATTTAATATTGTTATCATCTAATAGTCCAAAGTTAGATACCATATTTTGAAATTCATCATATATTAATTTCTTTTTTAATCTCATAATAGGAAATTTGATAAGTATATTTTTTATCGCATTTTCAGCGATAGAATCACTATAATGTTTTGATAATCTGTTAAAATATAATTCTAATAAATTTGGAGATTTGTATTTTGCTCCTTTCTCAAAACCTAAAGCAATAATCTCATCAATAATTTGATCAAAATGATTTGAAGCTAAGACATTATTATCCATCAATAATAGATTATGTTTTTCACCATATTTTTGATCGATTTCTTCAATTTGATTTTTTAGAGGAACATAATCATTATAAACCGGTTCAAGAAATGGGACTGCACAAAATTTACATTTGTTACAGCAACCTCGTGTCATATAAGAAATGTATGAGTTGTTTGTAGGGTAATCATATTCAATAGTATCTAAAATGTCATAATCTGGAGTAAGGTTATCAATAATTATATTATCATTTTTACCTAAAGAATCTGGTTTATATAACAACCCTTTTATTGGAATGATACCAGTTTCCTTAATCAACTCATTGTACATTGTTGTAGCTAATATACCACCAACGAAGAAATTCTTATCAAACTTTACACTATCTTTGTAATATAAAATTGTTTCTTTTGTTTTCTGCCAGTAAAAAGAAAATAATGTAGTGATATAAATTTTGTCCCAAGACATTTCTTGTTTTTCTTTGTAACAGCCCTTAACGAAAGTGACATTATCACCTTTCATTTTATGATATGCACTAATTTTCATTAATCCTAAAGGTGGATATTTATTTTTATAATTTGGTTCAACTAATAATATTTTTCTATTCATATCTTATTCAATTAAATCTATCCATTATTTTTTTGTAAAGCTCTCTCACCAGTTTGACTTGTTCTTTTGTTGCTGGCCATTTTTCCCTATGATGAGTGATATTTCTGATTGGATTTAATTGATCTAACCATGCTAATTGCTTGTCTTTCCCGCCTTTGTCCAAAAGTGAAAAAGAATCCTTAAACAACTCCCAATTAGAATGTGCAATTTTCTTATAACCAATTAAATACAAATATTGCTCTTTATCTTTTATCCCATTTTCATCTTCTTGTTTCTTACTACATTCTGTCCTTACGTTTTTAGGAACTCCATCAAACCACCATCTATCCCCAAATTCTTCCTTTAATTTTTTTATAACAACATTAAATAAATTTGCCTGTATTTCATCAATCATTTTTCGTGCTTCTTCGGTACCTTCAATATCTACAGTTTCAATAAATTCTTTTAATGTTTGTGGAAGAAACTCTTCAAATATAGAATTTATTGTATGCATCATATATAAAGCATTTGTTCTTACTCCTTTTAAAGCCTGTCTGCTTCTATATAAAGAAAATTCATCAACAGAGGTAGTAGTAAAATAATCAACTACTGGATTCATATATTTTTTTGTGTATCCAATTACTTCTTCAGCAGTACATGTATCAAGATCAATTGAATATTTATATTCAACAAAATCTAATACTTCTTTAAAGACTCTGAACAATGCTCGTAAAGCATTATTTGTGCATAAATAACCACCCTTTTCGTCACCTAATTTCCAATTCTCAGGTACGGAAATTGCAAACCAAGACATAAACTCTTTTAGTACTTTAACTGCTTTAATTTTTGAATATTCTAAATCTTTATTCTTCGAGTCAAGAAGAGGTCCTGCCTTAGTCTCTGTTCCAAAGAATTTATTCTCTTTAATACCATCACATAATGATGTTATTGTTAAACACCTATATTTTGATTTGTCTTTATTCGTTAGTATTACTCTATCATAAATGGGTGAATCTTTTTGAGTATCAAGAGATGTTACAATCCGAGAACTTAATGCTAGCATCCTTTCGTTAAAGTCTTCAGAATCCCACGTAAGGTTTGCATATAATTCATTTAACAATCTTCTAGTAACTTTCACTTGTTTACAATTTATATCGACAAATAACGATGCTTCTTTAGAAGATTTCATGTTTTCATATGCTAGTACAGGAAATGTTGTTTTGTCGTGTTCCTTTTTAGCTCTTTCACTTTGCATATAACCGTACAATCTATGTTGACCGTCAATAATCCAGCAAGAAGAGAATGTACTTGGAAGATATAAAACTCCAAATTCGGAATTACCAATTTTGTCTTTTGGAACAAATCTAATATTCCGTTTTGATTTTAGATTTACTACAATATTAGTAGGGAATTGCCCACCTTTATCAACAAATTCAGCAATTTCCTTTAATCTATTTGGTTTAAGCATTCTTTGGTAAGTATCCAATCTTTCAATATCTCTACTTGCTTTATGACTTACATAAGCAATTTTAATCAGTTCCTTAGGTTTTATTAAAAAATTATAAAATGTTTCTTTTCCCATAATTCCTTTGGTTGCAGGCACCTGGATGTCCAATTCTTTGATTTGTTCTTGTGAAAAAAGATCTGAAAGAAATTGATACTTTGCTGCAAGTTTTAAATGATTTGTTAGTTTATTATAATATTCAATTTCACTATCTTTAATAATATGGATTCTGCTTTTCTCCGCTTTTTTTAAATCTTCAGCACCCCATTCAACATTTTCAGTTGCTATAACCCATTTGACTTTTAGTTTGGCTCTGTCATATTGTTGTTGCAATGTTTTATGAATTTTGGGAGAAATACTGTCAATTTTCTGAATCAACGTTGTCATATCTTTCTTGGACGGCTTTTCTGCTGTAGTACATTCAATGAAAATAGCAGTTTCATCATCTTTAGCATAAACATCAATTTGTCGAGGGTTAACATCATCGCCAATTGATACAGTGAAGTTTCTTCCTAAGCTCATTTCAGTAAATCCCATTCTTGCTAATATGATCCATAATTTATCTTCTAGTTGTTCACTATGAGGTTTATCTTTTTTCAATCTGTAAGAATTTTTGTTTTTTCTTAGTATTTGCCAACCTTCATCTTCTTCTTCTAATTTTGCTTTTTTATCTAAAATATCTTTGCTTTTGCCCTCAATCGTTTTCTCAATATATTTCTTTTTTCTCTGAGTAATCTGCTGCTTGAAATCTTCTGTTTTAATAACTGGTTTCAATAATTCGGGCATATTTTCTCCTTCATTTATAAACACTGCATATTTTAAACTTATCTAATGTGTCAAAGAGTTTTCATTTACATGTTAAATCATAACAACTTTCCATAATTACCACCTACAGATGCCAGTAATGTTTCGCGCATGCTACGGATTTTCGAGATTCAATAGTATTACTCCGAATTAATGGTTTGAATCGTGAGATTCAAGCCGAACCGAACAGAAAACCTAACCGAAGATACGCCTGTTAGTCGCATCAATCATTTCAACAATAAGCATTTTTTCACAGCTCCGATTTTACCATTAACAATCAATTTAAAATAATAAATTCCAGAACTCAAAGACTTGTCATCTTTATCACAACCATTCCATATGATTGAATGCTGACCTTTTGAAAATTCATTTTGTGCTAATGTTTTGATTTTTTGACCTTTAATATTGTAAATTATAAGTTCTAAGTCTGAATTATTTTGGATTGAAAATTCAATTGAAGTAAAAGGATTGAAAGGATTAGGATAGTTAGATAGTTGAATATCAATGTCCTCAACGACATCATTTTTGGTTGAACTACCTGCTGTTACATGAATATAATCTTCTCTGTATGCAATACTTTCATCTCCAATTCCACCTCCAGTTAATATCTGTAATTTAACCGAATAGTATCCGGTATCTTGATAAGTATAATCAGGATGTTGTTCATAAGAATCAATTACTCCATCATTATCGAAATCCCATAACCAATCGATAATCCAATTGGGATCTCCTCCCGAAAGATCAGTGAATTGAACTATAAGCGGTGCTGAACCAGCTGTAGGAGCAGCTTCAAAATCTGCGTAATGCGGGTCCGGTCCGATTGATATTGGATGATAGATTTCAAAAGTTTCTCCATAATCCAGGCTGTGATAAATATATACATGCTTAATGTAACTCATTGATTGTATATATCGCACAAGCATATATAGCTCTCCAGGCTGCCTTCCGCCTACAATACTTTTTATTGGCAAATTCGGACAAGTAAATCTGTTTTTTTCTTGCCACAAAGAGTTTAAGTTATCGCGATATAATAAACTATTGGTAGTTTTATTACACAAGTATATTTCACCATATTCTGTACCTCTTGTGATATCAGTAAAATCAGACCAATGAAAATTGAACATATGATTTAATTCTAAATTATCAAAGTTATCATATGAAATGTATAAATATTGAGAATCTGCAACAGAAGATTTATAAATAAATGCATATCCAATATCAGGTTCATTATCAATTTCTACATCGAATAAGTTGCCAGTAAAACCATTATATTGATGTGGAATAAAACTCATTCCATAATCTACACTATGTGAAACAATAGCATTATATAACTCACCCTCATTTCTACCACTTGTTATCCATTGGTAAATTCCAGCATTTCTAAATTCCCAAGATCCTTGCTGTCCGTAATCTTCAGAGTAATAGAGTTGTTCACCTGTTGTAACATAATATAAACCACCAGGAGTTAAATCTGCTGTTATGGCGGATGCGTTAACAATGCTGTCCATACACGATATAGTTTCCCCAAAATTAGTAGAATGATAAATGCCATAATCATTCGAAGTAACAGGTCCAATGAAATATATCTCACCAATATTAGGTCCTCGAGTTATGCCACCATCTGGAAATAAGTAAGATACTATCAAAAGAAGCAATAACAAAACAAACTTGATCTTAATTCTTCCTCCCAATATAAATTTAGACTCCATTTAGATGCGACTAATGTTTCGCGCATGCGGCGGAATCAGGATGATTCAGCCGTAAACAAATAGCCTAAACCCTGAACCGATAGGTTCAGGCAAAAACCACCGACGAGCTGGACTGCCGATGCGTTTGTTATGCGATATCTTTTCATTTCTTAGTATTTAACCTTTTG
>QMPG01000202.1 GCA_003648455.1 Bacteroidota bacterium | reverse complement strand
TGTCTCGTCCTGAATTTAGTTTACACTTTTTAATTATTAATCCTGTTACAAATTTACACTTTATTTTTAATCCTAAATACTGTTTACTATTATTTTTAAATCTCTCTTTGTGCAGTGAAGCGTAGCGAAACGGAACAAAGAGAGATTTAAAGTTCGCAAAGCTCCACTGCTGGCTCCATTTCTTTCTTTTTTGAATAATATTGTTTCCATCGTCTTTTTATTTTTCCTTCTTTAAAATGAGCCTCAAATGGAGTAAGATAATCAATACTTCCGTGAGGTCGTTGATGATTATAGATACTTATTGCTTTTGAAACATTCCTTACTGCTTCTTTATAGTTCAGATGTGCTTTTTCCAAAAGTTCATCTTTTAATATCCCGTTTACCCTTTCCGCAATAGCATTTTCTCTTGGATCTCCATTTTGGGTCATACTAATTTTTATAAAATTATCTTTAAGAATTTTTACATAATCTGAACAACAATATTGAGAACCTCTATCTGAATGATGAATTAACCTACCAAGTACAGGATTGTTTCTTAATGCCATTTTTAAAGCTTTTATACAGCCTTCGGCTGCTAAATTTGGAGATAGATAAAACCCTATAATTTTTCTGCTGTAAGCATCTGTTATAAGGCTTAAATAACAAAACCCATTACCAACAATAATATAGGTTATATCGCTTACCCATAATTGATTTGATGCTGTTGGATAAAATCCTTCTATCAAATTAGGATACTTACGCATCCAATGGTCAGAAAAAGTTGTAATAGGTTTTCTTCGCTTCCGTTTTCTGACTAATAAATTGTTTTCAGACAGCAAGTTAAAGAACGCATCTCGACCTATGTCAATATGATGATTTAACATAAATGGTTCGAGTTTATGTAATAATTTCCTTCCTCCAAGTCGTTTCTGATTTTTACGTATTTCTAAAACTTCTTTTATCAAAAAATCATATTGCAACGATACTTTTTCTGATTGTCTTTTTTGTTGATAATAAGCCTGACGACTATAACCAAGCAACGAACATAGAGCAGTTATACTGCGGCTTTCTCTTTGTTCTATTTTCATTATTGCTTGGTACCAAACTTTTTTCGCAGTTCTATTCCAGTATGCTCCTCTGATAATTTTAGCATTTCTTCAAGCAACTCATTTTTTAACTGGCTTTTTCGTAAGGCTTTTTGTAAAACCTTTACTTCATTGGAAAGTTCTACCTCTTGCTTGCCTGTTAGTTTTTCTTTTCTTCGTTTTTCTTTTTCTCTCCAACTTGATAAACGACCTTGATATTTTAATACCCAGTCGCAAATACTTCGTGATGGAACTCCATACTTTTTTTCAAGAGCTCGATAACTGATATTGCCTGTCAAATATTCGGCAATAATTTCTTCTCTGTTCACTTCTTTTTTGTCCATAATTGTGCGGTTAAATTTACAAATTTATTGTAAACTTATTTTAGGACAAGACATTAATTTATTTTTCAAGAATTTCTATCGCTTTATAAATATTAGAATATGCCCCACTACCAGACTTTAATTTTTTACCGTAATCAATTGCGGTATCTTGCTTGAGAATAAGGATTTTAGCCCATTTATCCTGCATTAAATATTTTTCGGTTTTATCGTAATCTGGAATATATTTTCTCAACTCATCTCTTATCGCATTATAATTTGCAAAATGTTTATTTGTCTTTTTAAAATGCAATAAAAACCAAAATTCTATTGAAGGTAAACTATCACAAATAATAACCTTATCGTTGTTTTTATATTCAGTAATAAATTTTTGCAATTTTATTTTTTCATCTTTATTTCTTTGCGAAACGTCAGCATCAAAAGCACAAATTACAGTTACGTCAGCCGATAGCAATTCCTTAGTCCGTTTTTCAAGATAATAAATACTGTTTTTCTTTGAAAAAAATCTAGGACGAATAACGCAAGAGTATTTTTTTAATCTTTTAAGATGTTGAAAATAGTATTTCTCGGTTAAACCTTCACCTATTACGTATATTGATTCTTTAAGCTTCATATTTCAGGTTAATCAATATTAGGAACCGCTCCGAATTTACCGAATTTATATGCTTTTTGAAGTGAAGAAATTCTTCCTAAACCTTTAAATCCGCTTAACGGATAAAGTTTTGTTGCTCCGTCTTCGCCTTTTTCTGTAAACCAGAAATTATCTTTTCGTAATAAGTCATCTTCATCAAAAAGATTGTCGTAATGAGTAGCTACTAACAATTGTGATTGCTTTGAATAACGAAGAAACTGTTCAATTACATATTCAATTAACCGAGGATGAAGCTTTGATTCTATTTCATCAATCGGTAAAAAGGCATTTTTTTCAATTGTTTTAAAAATAGCACCAGCAAGCCCAAAAATTCGTTTTGTTCCGTCTGATTGTGATTCAAAATCTATAGGAAAAGAATTTTCCATATCATCAATAGTAACAGAATGCAAAAAAATTGTTTCTGTAAATTTAATGGTATGGTCTTTTTCTAAACGTTCAATCTCTTTTTTTGAAACACCTCTTGCTTTTTTTGCATGAGAAATAAATTCATCCGGTACTTCTCTTTCAATTTCTTTACTATCAATGCCTGAGATATTAAAATCGGCTTTCTGTAAATAATTCAGCACATGCTGTTTAATTTCAGCATCTTCAGATACAAGCTTTTCGGTAAAAGATTGTAAATATGTAAGAGGCTCAATACTTGGCATTACATTTTCTTTCATCCAAATTGAAGCGTTATTTAACCCTTCAATTTTTACATTAACCTGATTATAAGCTGCAAAAACTGAAATGTTCGGCAGACATTTTATTGAAATTTCGTCTTTTGCAGCAGGACTGACCTTTATTTTATTACCAAAATTTATAACAGAAACTCCGTTTTCATAAATTCGGTCAAAAATAACCGCCGGTTGAACTCCCGGATAAAACTCCAGTTTTTCTTGAACAACAATATTCTTAAATGCACTTAAATAATATGCATATTTTGTTTTATCATGATAGAAAATAAGTTTAAATTCACTTGGGTTTTTCCTACTATTATTATCAAGTAAAAAAGGTTCTGTTTCTACTTCTTCATCTTTATCATCTGTAATAGTAAACCAAAAATCTCTTAAAAATTGAAATGCCCGAATCAGGTTTGATTTACCGGAAGCATTATAGCCATATAAAATTAAAAATTTTAATAAACGAACCCCATCAGCAACCTCATATACGTGTTGTTCTTCAAGATGGGTATCCCTCGTTGCTTCAAAGCTAATAGTAACTTCATCTTTGAACGAGAGGAAATTTTTTATAGAAAGTGAATGTATCATTTCTCTATTTTTTAAATTTACTTTATTTCTGCAAAAATATAAAATTAAACACAAAAACAAAGATTTTGTTGCATTATAAATCTCTCAATTTTTTAGGTAAAAACCGATTTATTTCCTTATCACTCCATGTAAATTCTTCATCTGAATTTCTATCTAATCCCAGCCCTTTTTGGGCTGCTTGATAATCTTCATAAGTTGTTGTTGGAGAGTATTTACCTATACTACTGTATTGTTTCTGATATTCTTTTGATTTATTACGCAATTCCGAAAAATTACTTTCATTACTTGCAATTTCTTCTATCAATAATAAATAGGAATCTCTTAATTCCTTGTATGTTTCGGCAGCTATACGATGATTAATCTTTATTTCTGATATATCTTCCTTATGAAACATTGTAAAAAGCAAACTAATAGCTGTTAGAATTAATCCCACATAAGAGAATACAGATAAAATTGTATTTAATGTTTCTTTATCTGAGAATCCTTGAAACACGACAACTTCCAGTGTTATTAACACAAGAGTGCTTCCTGAAACCCATGTGGTAATATTCTTATAAAGATTTTGCCTTTTTTGCAATCTGTCGTATGCTTTATAATGTATGCTGTTCATAAACACACATTGAGCAAAAAAATGTCTCGTTGTTGATAATAATAATGGATTCATAATAAATTGTTTTTTTTTAAATATCGTCTAAACTCTGGTCTGGTCAACTTTATTTTAAGTTTTTCTTCCAAATTTATTTTCAGGTATTTGCGATAATCTTTATTTTCCTTAATTGATAAAAAAAGAGCATCATTAAAACAATGTGGCTCATCCTTCCATGGTTTTTTATCATACCTGTCATAAAATGTAACCCAATACAAATGTGTTTCAATATGATTCATAAATCGTTTAAATTCAAAACCATTGGGATAAAATTCTGTTTCCTTTACCGGAAATATCAAACACATTTCCCCTTCTTCATTATTTAGATGCACCTCAGCTCTTGATATTTTTTTTCTTTTTGCAATGCTTAATATTTTGCCTTTAGTTTCTCTAACTTTAGGCAAAATACTATTATTGCCATGTTCTAACTTAAATTCAATCGAATATTTTCCTTTGACTTTTTTCCCATTATATGAACGATAAAAACTCAAAATTCCGCTAATTGTATTATTCGTTTCATTATACGTTAATCCCTTATAACTTTCACTAAGAAAGTTAATCTCCAATTCGTTTAACCTAATTTGCTCCATGGTGATGCTGGTTTTAAAATTGGTACAACTTTCTTTTGCTCTTTTTTTGGATTCTCTTCTACTTTTGGAAATTTGTCGCCAAAAATCTTTCGCCATTCTTCAGAAGCTTCCTTTGGTTTATCATCATCCATGTATTCTATGCCTTTTATAGCTCTATTGTAAGCAGTTTTTATATAGCTTTTTCTATCTTCGTTATTACAACGTGTTTTAATATAATCCAAAAAATTTTTCACTATTTCATGATATTCTTCGTATTCTGCACCTGTAGTAAATTCAGTTTCTAAAAATGCTATAATGTCACTCAATAATTCATACGAAGAATAATCCATTGATGATATATTTTTTTTCCACGCTTTCATCATCCTTCCCAATTCCGCAGTAAGTCCATTTGTATTATCGTTTGATGTTTGAAACTCATCAACTTGTTTGCGAGGGTCAAAACTTTCCCAACTACCACCATTAGCCGAATTAGGAATAGTAAATGTACCATCGTCTTTTTCTAAAGCAGGCAGAACTTCTACGTTATGGGTGTTATCAGACATTTTAACTAAAACAACCTTTCCCCATGCACTAATTTTATCCGTAGTGCTGTAAGTATCTTTTAGTACTTCTTTGATTTCTTGCAGAAGTGCAGATTGTCCTTTGCTTTCATAATCGTCGAATTTATCAAATGTTTCCTGCGGTATTTTAAATAACACATCAACATCCTGCATTTCTGTTAAAGGGCGTGTATTGGTTTTAGTTTTGTACGAACCAAATAAAAATTTTGTCTTACCGTCATACTCTGTGTCGTAATATTCTTTATGCAAGGTTTTACTCACATTGGTGTATTTTGTCTTTGCATCTTCTTTCTGATTTGAGGTTAGTTTTATGTCCTCGTTGAATTTTTTAAACGGTTTTTTCATGCACTCTAAATTTAATATTTACAAATATTGTGCAAATATACAAAATAGAGCAACACAAACCAAGTATATTTTAAAATATTACATATTTTATGCAATAAATGCGAATAGAGGCAAATTGAGCGTTGTTTTATTCTCAGTTTTTAATAAAAAATCATCACTTGTTATAATTATACGCAATTATGGGTTACAGAAAAACAGCTCTTTTGCAATTTTTGGTTTTAGTGTGGGCTTGTGCGAAATGTGAAACATTCACGAACACCATTAAATTAAAGCACTTAGTGAGTAATTGGAAATGTACTGTTTGTGTGTTGACTTTCCCAACTGTCCAGAAAGACAGAAGCGGTAGGGCAAAAACTAATTTTTTCTTGCGCCAATCTTAAATCAATTAGATAATATTATAAATCCTTTTTTTTATTTATATAATCAGTTTTCAATGTTGCATTTTCGTTCTTTTCACACTTGTAGCTAAAACTAATGTGAAGCAATCCCTGTTTGTTATATAAAAATTATTTCAAGATTGAGTCCACTCCGAAAAGTAGAAAAAGCACGTCATTGCGAGGAACGAAGCAATCTATAGCTTTGTAATTCAACATGTTGAGA
>QMPG01000201.1 GCA_003648455.1 Bacteroidota bacterium | reverse complement strand
GATTTAAAAGATGGTGATTTGCTTTTTGATTTAAGATATGATTTTGGAGTTATCGATTCTGATAAAATTGAAACAGGTAGAAACACAAATAGATCTCTTGGTATTACTTTAACTTATATTTATGATATTAATGATATAATAGCTTTCTCAAAAAAACATATCTTTAAGAAGTCAAACAATTATGACGAAGATTCCGGAGTTGAGCTTGAGGGTGAAAAAAAAGTTAATGAAGAATAAGACCTTTTAATTTTACGAGAAGTATAAAGTGTTTTATATAATAGAGTTAGCGTTCATTGGAAGAAACCATAAACGACACTGACAAACAGAATATAAACGAGAATTAAAATGAATATTAGCAAATAAAAAATGAGGTGAAAATGAAGAAAAACAAATTAATAATTAGTGTATTTGTATTACTCGGTTTCGGACTGAGTAACCTACAAGCACAAGAAATCATCCCTGCCACAGGCGGTGATGCAAGCGGAATAGGAGGTTCTGCGAGCTACACCATAGGACAAGTGGTTTACACCACAAGTACAGGAACCAACGGAAGCGTAGCACAAGGCGTGCAACAGCCTTACGAAATTTCGGTTGTATCCGGTATTGAACAAGCAGGTATTAACCTTGAATGTGTTGTTTACCCAAATCTGGTAACAGATTATTTAATATTATCCACCGTAGAGACGCATGGACGTGCGTCTGAAATATTGATTTATCAATTATTCAATATTGAAGGCAGAATGATATCAACAAACAAAATATTATCTGAGCATACAAAAATAGAAATGAACAATTTAACACAAGGCAATTATATTTTACGAATAATTGAGAAAGATAAAGTAATAAAATCATTTAAAATAATCAAGTATTAAAGTAAAGACACATAGATGTGTGTCTCTAAAAACAAATAGATATGAAAAAAATATTTACAATTCTATCAGCAGTATTATTAACTGCAAGTGTGTTCCTGCCACAGCAGGCAGGTGCTCAAACACCCGAAAAAATGAGCTATCAGGCAGTAGTACGTGATGCAAGTGATAAACTTGTAACAAATATCAATGTAGGTATGCAAATAAGTATTCTGCAAGGTTCTGAAACAGGCACAGCCGTTTATGTAGAAACGCAGACCCCAACAACTAATGCCAATGGTTTAGTTAGCATTGAAATAGGTGGAACAAATGCAACAGTAGTTTCAGGAGATTTTTCTATTATTGACTGGGCAACCGGACTTTATTTTGTCAAAACAGAAATCGACCCTACAGGCGGCACAAATTACACAATTACCGGCACGAGCCAATTATTAAGTGTTCCTTATGCCTTACATGCAAAAACTGCGGAAGGAATTACTGGAGGGATTACCGAAACCGACCCTGTATTTACTAATTGGGATAAAGATTATACAGATTTGATAAATACACCAATAACTATTACTACAGTCCAAACGGATGCTATTACAGCCAACACAGCCAAGGTTGGTTATACCGAAGCATTGGTTTCGGCAAATGCGGATGTAGTTGCTAACACAGCCAAGGTTGGTTATACCGAAGCATTGGTTTCAGCAAATGCGGATGTAGTTGCCAACACAGCTAAAATTGGTCTTACCCCCGGTACAACAGCTGGCGAAATGCAATACTGGAATGGTACAGCATGGATAGTGATAGCTGCTTCCACAAACGAAGGTGCAACATTAACAACAGTAGGCGGAGTTCCAACTTGGGTACCACCAACAGTAACCAACCCAACAACCGGTAAAATCTGGATGGACCGCAACTTAGGTGCCACACAGGTAGCCACAAGTAGCACAGATGCTGCTGCCTATGGCGATTTATACCAATGGGGACGTGGTACCGACGGACACCAAATAAGAACATCGGCAACTACGAGTAGCTTATCAAGCAACGACGACCCCGGGCATGGTAATTTTATTTTAGCACCAAATAGCCCTTACGACTGGCGTAGCCCCCAAAACGATAATTTGTGGCAGGGTGTAAGTGGCGTAAATAACCCTTGCCCTACAGGTTACAGAATACCTACCGAAGCAGAGTTAGATGCTGAACGAGCAAGTTGGAGCAGTAATGACGCAGCAGGTGCTTACGCAAGCCCTTTAAAGCTACCCGTGGCAGGCCTCCGCGACAGCAGCAATGGTTCGCTCAACGTTGTTGGTTCCGGCGGCTTCTATTGGTCGAGTACCATAAATGGCACTAGCTCGTACAGCCTGCGCTTCGGCAGCGGCAATGCCTACATGGGCAGCGACCGCCGTGCATACGGGTTTTCTGTTCGCTGCATTAAGGATTAGTCACTTTTGACACTTCCGACACTTCTGTCACTTAACCTTGCTGTCCCGCAGGGCAGCAAGGTTTTTAACAAATACCGCCTTTGGCGGTCGAAATTTTTTTTAGTAAAAATGGATATAAAAGAGAAAATAGCATTAAGTAAACAGGTAAATAGATTCACGCTACATCAAGAAGGGATATTTTATAAGTGCTACAATGAAGATGCAATGGTTTTTGCAGAGCATGTAAAACCTTACAAGGTGGTAGTTAAGTTTATAAAAAGTGCTAACCGGAAAGTTATTAGTATTGGTTTTCCGGTAAGTGAGTTGGAAAAAGGCAGTATTACATCCGAGCTAATTGCAAGAGCTATTGGAGCAATAAAAATAGAGCAGTTAGAAAAGCAACTTGTTTTTAATATCGAAAACAAAAACCTTAAAAAGAACTATGCCATCTGGCGAACAGGAATAATTGAGAAAAATAAAAATATAACGACAGGTAAAATAAATGAGCAAACCCCAACAAATATAGATGTGTTGATACAAATGATACAAGAATTTGATTTGGCTAATAGCACTCCTATGCAGGGATTAATTTTTGTACAGGAATTAAAACAATACCTACAAACTACCGAAAAATAATGGAAACTTTTGAGCAATTATTATATCAGTTGCATTTGTCGTATTTGCAAGCACGCAAAAATAAACGGAATACGCAAAACCAAATTCGGTTTGAAATAAATCAGGAAGAAAATTTAGCCCAATTAGCAACGGCTATTTATAATAAAAATTATACCCCAAAGCCATCTATTGCATTTATCATACAAAAACCGGTAATGCGTGAGATTTTTGCAGCCGATTTTTCCGACCGCGTTGTGCATCATTTAATTTATCGTTGTATTTATCCATTTATTAATAAAAAACTTATCAACGACACATACAGTTGTCGCAAAGGTAAAGGAACATTGTATGGTATTAATAGAACAAAGCAATTTATACGTTCGTGCACCGGTAATTACAAACAAGATGCGTATATTTTAAAATTAGATATTCGGGCATATTTTATGAATATACAACACCAAATTATTTACGATAAAGTACTTGGGTTATTGCCAAAAGAAAAAACAAATTATTTAGGCATAAATAAGGAAACAGTATTGTACTTATTGCAACAAACCATATTTAATGATGTAACTAAAAATTGTAGAATTAAAGGAAATAAAAGCGATTGGGACAATTTGCCTTTGAGCAAAAGTCTGTTTCATTACAACAATAACACTGGTTTGCCCATTGGCAATTTAACATCGCAGGTATTTGGCAATGTGTATCTTAACGATATAGACCAATATATTAAAAGAAAACTTCACATCAAATATTACGGCAGGTATGTTGACGATATGATTTTTGTTCATCAGGATAAACAATATTTGCAAAGCATTATTCCTCTTATTCAAGATGAATTAACTCGTATTGGCTTATTAATTCATCCAAATAAAATTGTATTAGAAAAAGCAGATAAAGGCGTATTGTTTTTAGGGCAAATTTTAAAACCTTATCGCACTTATATAGGCAATAGAACAAAAAATAATTTTTATCAAGCCATACAGCAAATAAATAAGGTACTTAAAGAAGTTCCTCAATTTAGTTGGGAAAAATTAAGCCAAATAAGGGCAGTTTTAAATTCATATTTGGGTGTATTATCGCATACTAATACCTTTCTTTTAAGGCAAAAAATGATGGGCAAATTGGTTAATCGGTTTCACGATTTTTTTTTTACAGCAAAAGATTTAACAAAGGTAATCATCAATAAAGATTTTTGGGAATGGCACTTTTCTCCAACTTACCGGTTTATAAATTAGGCTACGATTTGCTTATTGCAATATATGAGCGGAGTAAATTATTTACCAAAGAATATAAATATACCATTGGCGAGAAATTAAAAAATGAAACATTAGAACTTTGCTTAATGTATATAAAGCCAATAAAAGTAAAAAAGAAACACGTCTTGCATACATAGATGCAGCAAGGCAAAATTTAGAAGTAGTACGATTACTATTACGTATAACAAAAGATTTAAAAATAATGGGGGTAAAGGGATTTGTGTTTTTAAACGTGCAGGTAGAGGAGTTGTCGAAACAATTAACCTCTTGGCACAAATATACTGCCGGAGCTGATGCTAATAATTGAATCAAATAGTATTGGGTGTGCATTTTTTAATCCTAACATATCCCTTGTTTTTTGAACAAGGACAGGTGAAAACAGTTTTAGAATGACAATTTATTGTAAAATGTGTAACGTATATGTTTTAATACCCGTGGCAGGCAACCGCAACAACAGCAATGGTTCGCTCAACAATGTTGGTTCAACGGCAACTATTGGTCGAGTACCATAGATGGCACTAACTCGCACAACCTGAACTTCAACAGTGGCAATGCCAACATGAACAGCAACAACCGTGCAAACGGGTTTTCTGTTCGCTGCATTAAGGATTATGATATTAAAAAAATAAGACCTTCCCTTTTCCCCATTTTTAATTTTAAAACAATGATATAATTATGAAAACAGTTAACGCATTACTCTTATTAATATTTAGCATTTTATCGCTAAACGCTTGTGCTCAACATACTATCACAGGTAGTTTTTCCTCTTTAGTTGGTCAACAAGTTCGCTTGGTAGGTTTTGATGGTTTTGGTATTTATACCATCGATAGCACAAAAGTTTCGGAACAAGGCGTTTTCAAATTAAGTTATGCCGATAAAAACCAAGGTATGGGATATTTATCAGCCGAAGATAATAAAGCTTATTTTGTAGTGCTTGCCAATGAAAACATTCATATAAAAGGCGAAGTTTTGAGTGTAGCCGAATCTGTTGTTACGCTATCAGGAAAAGAAAACAAATTGTTTGTGCAATACGCCACAGAGCATCCCAAGCGTGAACAGGCATTGAGTGCCTGGGTTTATTTGCAGAAAATTTATGGGGGGGATTCGCTTTTCGCCATACAAAAATCGCCACAACAAGCCATTGAAACTGAAATGCAACGCATTAAGCAAGAGGATTTGGATTTTTTAAATCATTTAGACACCAATACTTACATAAGTTGGTATTTACCTATCCGGAAATTAGTTAGCTCAGTTTCCACTGTTGCCCAATACCGAACCGAAGAAATTCCGGCTACCATAAATGCTTTCAGGAAAATAAATTACACCGATAAGCGACTTTACAAAAGTGGTTTGTATAAAGATGTTATAGATAGTCATTTCTGGTTATTAGAAAATATGGGGCAATCACTCGATACTGTTTTTAAAGAAATGAATATTTCCATCAATTGCATGGTAGAAAACCTGCCAAAAAACGAAAAAAAGTTCAACGAAATTACAAAATATGTTTTTGAATTATTAGAACGCCGAAGCTTATTCCAAGCATCAGAATATTTGTCCATTAAAATATTAACACAAAACAGCTGCACGGTAAATGATGATTTGTCCAAACAATTAGAGTTGTACAGAGCCATGAAAATAGGGAACATTGCTCCTGATATTATTTTTAGCGGCGATGTTGTTAAAAATGGTTCGATAATAGAAACACCCAAATATTTATCGGATATTCAAGCTGATTACAAAGTTATTTTTTTTGGAGCCAGCTGGTGTCCCAAATGTGCCGAAGAATTAAGCCAACTACTTCCTCTTTATGAAAAATGGAAATCAAAAGGTGTAGAAGTTGTTTTTATTTCATTGGATACCGATAAAGAATTTTTTAAAAATTTCACAAGCGTATTTCCGTTT
>QMPG01000200.1 GCA_003648455.1 Bacteroidota bacterium | reverse complement strand
TTTTCCATTTGCCTGTTGAATAATAAATGAAGGCACCTATTGTTCCAATAGCCCATGCAACTGGAATTGACCACCATATGCCCAAATACCCCATAAAGCCTGATAGAAAGTAGGCTAAAGGAATTCTAACAACCCACAAAGCAATTAAAGTTACAAACATTGGGATAAGTGTAGCTCCGGCTCCTCTAAGCACACCGTTTATAGTAAACATTGTTGAAAATAAAATATAAAACGGTGTTACTATTAGCAGATAGGTAGCTCCAATATTTATTACATCAATATCATTAGTGAAAAATCCAATTAAATAATGACGAAATGGTATAATGACAATTCCTAAAACAATGCAAATTAAACCTGACATAAATAAGGTTGATTTGAAACCTGTTTTTACTCTATCAAATTTATTTGCACCGAGGTTTTGCCCGACAAAAGTCGATAATGCCATTGAAAAATTCATAACCGGTATTTTTGTAAATGCTTCAAGACGACTTGCAACAGTGTAAGCCGCAATAGCACTTGTGCCAAACGCACTAACAATACCCATTAATGCCATCATTCCTACACCGACTAATGTTTGTTGTATGCCGGAAGGTAATCCGATTCTTATGCTCTTTTTAAAAATCGTTTTATCAAAAGTAATTTTTAAGATTGAAAAATGTATAACCTGATGAAACTTGTTGAGATAAATTATTAGTGCCACAAAAATTAATGCTTGCGAGACAACTGTTGCACCGGCTGCACCGGCAACTCCCATTTTAAAAACAATAACAAATAACAAATCAAGTATTATATTCATAATTGTTGAGGCAATAAGAAAATATAATGGTGTTTTTGAATCGCCCAAACCTCTTAAAACGGAATTTGTGCCATTAAACCCAAAAAAGAAAATTATACCTGTTAAAAAAATATTCAAATAATTTTTTGCTTGTGGAAGCACATCTTCCGGTAATTTTATTAAACGAAAAATGTCTTCGCTAAAAGTTATTCCAAGTATTGTTACAATTATTGACGCAAAAAATAAAAATATATACATTGTATCAATTGTCTTTTTTACGCTTTTAATGTCTTTTGCACCAAAATATTGAGAAATAATTATTGTAAAACCACTTCCTATACCCATTATTAATGAAATTAAAGCAAAGATAACAGGAAATGATGCACCAACTGCTGCTAATGCTTCTTTTCCAATAAAATTACCTACAATAACACTGTCAACTACATTATATAGTTGATTAAAGACACTCCCTAAAATCATTGGGGTGGCAAACTGCAAAATTAATTTGCTTTCTTTTCCGTTTGTTAAATCTTTCATTAAAAATTATGCAGTTTTTATGTTGGTGATTTTATTAAAAATTTCATTTTCATTACACAAAGTGATGTTGAATATTTCGAAATTTGACAGGTTCCATTTTTCAATCACTTCATTTATAATACTTTTTCTTACAATCCAAATCATTGGTGCAAAGTTATCGGCTAATAAATTATTTATTTGATTATACCAACCTTTTTCTGCCAACTCCAGAGGTCCTATTTCATCTATTATAATTAAATCAGCATTTGTAATATTTTTATTGCTTAAAATATCATTACCAAAATCAAAACCCTCAGAATTAAAATAATATGGTCCTAATTTTAACCAATCGTCGTGTTGTTCTTTGGTTATTAATTGCTTTGTTTCGTTATTATGTAAATTTTTTAAATTATAACCTGCCAATTTTTCGTTTTTAATTACAGCTTCTGCAATAAACCCCTGAATATTTAATCCTTTATCAAAAAGTTTAGTTACAAGGTTTTTCACAAAAGTTGTCTTGCCTTTATGTTCATCTTCGGTAATTATATAAATTTTTTGATTGTTTGAAATGTGAGATTTAAAATCTTTAAGTAATTCGTCTGATTGAATAATAATGTTTGAAAGAAATTTAAAAGGGTTTCTTAAAATTTTTTTCGGATTGGAAATATTTGATATTATTGATGGTAATGCAGAAAAAGCTAAGTTCAACGATAAATATAATTGAGATAATCCTTTTCTAATCATTATTGCTTTTATTATTGGATTTCGCAATTCAACACTTATTGCAGAAAATCCGATAATAATAATTAATGCTCGAAGAATCATTTCAAATGCAGCATTTATGCCTTCAATACTTATAAAGAAATTGTTTTGTGTTTTATTCAAAAAAATAACAGTCAACATTGAAATGATAAACAGCTGTACCCATAATCCTGTTTTCTTTATTATTTTTTTTGAAACATCATACTTAAATAAACAAAAACCAATATAAATAATTGCAGGAATAATTGAGAAATAATAAAAGTTACTGTTTATTATCAGAATACAACTTATGATTAGTATTAGATGCATAAACAATAAACCTGTCGAATAGGATTTACTATAATTGTTTTCAGTGATTTTTTTTTGATTTGAAAATTGAATTTTGTTAAACGATATTATTGATTTTTTAGATGTCGCATATTTATTGCCGGCAAAATATCCAAAAAATGCAGCAGTCAATCCAAGCACGTTATATAATATTACTATTAGCAGAACTAAATAAATAGGATTTAGGCTTCTTATGTTTAATAAATGCAAAGAGTAATTATAAAAGTTTGAAGCAACATTAACAATATCAAATCCATATTTGATTAGAAGAGTAATCATTTTTTGAATTAAAATGCTTGATATTGCAAACATGCCACCTAGTGCATAAGAAAAAATGTTTCGTCCAAATAGTAAAATAAATAATTCTAAAAAAAGAGCTTCATACATTATCCCAATCATTGGACCTAGAATAATTAAGCTTGGCGATATTGATTTCATTAAAGCGCAAATAATTCCCGAACGCCAAAACAAACCTTTTTCATTCCATATTTGAGAGAAGGCAATTAATAAACTAACTCCAAGAAACGCAAGAAGAGTACCTGAAAAAGGAATTCTCAAGTTGTGTAAAAAACTTCCCAAAATAATTTCAATAGATGCCCAAAGACTACCAATAACTGCAGCCTTTAACCATTTGTCATTAATTTTGAGAGAATTTTCTTTTAACATACTAACTTTTAAATTTATATTTTTTACTTTTACAAATTGAATTTACAAAAGTATTAATTTTAAATTTCTTAATGATGAAAAAAATATTTTTTTATGCAATTATTAGTGTGTTAATTTTCTCATGTACAAATAATAATACTAATAATTTTTCAATTAACGGTGTTGTAAATAGTACTGATACAGGGAAGGTTTTTTTACAGACAGTTGTTGAAAACAAACTTCAAACAATTGATACTGCCGAAATTAGTAAAGGGGCTTTTACTTTTACAGGAACTGTTAACGATCCTGAATTATATTTAATTAAGATTGGCAATAAAGAAGATTTGTTACCTCTATTTGTTGAGAATTCTGAAATTACAATAAAAATAAATCCCGATAGTATTGGAGATGCTGTTGTTGAAGGTTCTGAATCACAAAAAGTTTTTCACTCATTCTCTAAAGGACTTGAGGAGTATCAGAAAAAAGAGAATAATATTTATGCTCAATATCAAAACATAAGGAAAACAGCAAGCAAAGAAATGCTTGAAGATCTTGAAAAACTTTATGATTCAATATATGAACAACAACAAGTGTTTGTTAAAGATTTTGTTCTGAAAAACAATAGCTCGGCTGTATCTGCATACATAATTTTACGCCATCTTATTTATCAGTTAGATGTTGATTCTCTTCAAAAAATGACAAACAGTCTCGACCCGTCATTGTCTGAATCAAAATACGTGAAAAAATTATATGAAAGAATTAAATTGCTTAAAACAGTTGCTGTTGGACAGCCAGCTCCTGAAATTACATTAAACGATATTAATGGTAATCCTGTTTCATTATCTTCTCTTAAAGGGAAATATGTTTTAATAGATTTTTGGGCGTCTTGGTGTCGTCCTTGTCGTGATGAGAATCCTAATGTTGTGAAAGCATATAAAAGGTTTAAAAATAAAGGATTCGAAATATTTGGTGTTTCTTTTGATACTAAAAAAGAAAATTGGGAAAAAGCAATTAAAGATGATAATATTACGTGGATGCAAGTGTCTGATTTGAAAGGATGGAAATGCGCAGCAGGAAAACTTTATGCTGTAAATTCAATTCCTCATTCAGTTTTAATTGATAAACAAGGAATAATTATTGCTAACGACCTTAGGGGTGAAGATTTAACCAAGAAGTTAACTGAAATATTTGCTGAAAAGTAAAAATAAATGGAAGTGAATTTATATAATCTGCTCTCTCGAATTTGTAATCTGAAAGCATTAATACACAGCGTGTTAATTCGGGATTACAAATCCCGAACAGCAGTGGAAAATGTACGTCATTGCGAGGGCGAAGCCTGAAGCAATCTGTTGATAATAAAATCTGTTCTTTCAGATTTTAATTTGAAAGCATTAATATACAGCTGTTATTTCGGGATTACAAATCCCGAATAGCAGTGGTGATGGCTATGAAGATTTTTCGGAACTATTTCAACTTTACTAACTTTACAAACTATTAATTTTCCACTAAAATGATTCCAACAAGAGAAGAAGCTTTTAATCTTTTAACAGAATATACTAAAAGTAAGAGTCTAATAAAACATGCTTTATCGGTAGAAGCCACAATGCGATATTTTGCAAAGAAAAATAATGAAGATGAAGAAAAGTGGGGAATAATTGGATTGCTCCACGATCTTGATTATGATATGTATCCAGAAGAACATTGCAAAAAAACTAAAGAAATATTAATCGAAAATAATTGGCCTGAAGATTATATCAGAGCAATTATGAGCCATGGTTGGGGAACTGCTACCGATGTTGAACCAAAAACATTGCTCGAAAAAACCCTTTATGCAATTGACGAACTTACAGGTTTGGTTACAACAACAGCTTTGGTTAGACCTTCAAAAAGCTTAATGGATTTGACTGCAAAATCTGTAAAAAAGAAATGGAAAGATAAAAAATTTGCTGCCGGTGTTGATAGGTCAATAATTGAAAATGGAGCGAAAATGCTCGGCGTTGAAATTACCGATTTAATAACAGATACGATTATGGGCATGCGTAAGGTTGCAGATGAGATTGAATTAAACGGGTGATAATATTTATCTCACAATCGAATTTACAACTGAATATCCAATTAGTTGGTCGTAGTTTGAACTGAAATCACGATAATAAACAGATATTGAATAATCATTCTCTGTTTCAAAATGACTGCCTTCAATAAAAGTGTCGTCAATTTTATTATTGGCAGTTTTAACAAAAGCATATTCATAATCAAAATAGCCTTGTTTTAATAACATCCGCAATTCATACATTTTTCTTTCATAATTATATGTCATTTCATTTTCCTTTGTGCAACTCCAGTTCGAAAGTTGACCAAAAACATACAATTTTCCATCAATAAAAGGCTGGTCAAATGGTAAGGTGAAATAAACATACACATAATCGGCATCTAAATCATCACCGTGTCCATCAACATTTTCAATTATGCACTTGCCGTTTAAATCTTTATGGTAAAAATATCGCCGAAAAGTTCGTTTGTTATCAGTTGATAATTCAACATGATAATATGGTTTAATATATTGAATTGTATTTATGTTTTCTGTTTTATATTTTAAAGTCTTTATATCAAAATTTCTGTATTCATTACCGCCAAAAAATAAGTTATCTTCATCATAATCATAAATAAGCATATTGTCTTTAATAAATAGCGGATTTAGATTTTTTATGGCATTGTCAGACCTGTTATTTTGTTTCACAATTACTTTTAAGTTGTTAAATGGATCGTCAATTGGAAAATTGTTGTGAATTATTGAGAAATCAATTTCTTGACTTGTATTAGTATATTCAATTAATGTTGGTTTTTTTACAGCAGCGCTTATGTTAACCTGTTGGTTTAAAACTGAGAAACGTTTTGTAAAAACCACACTATCTTGATTATAATCTTTGTAAACTTTGATTATGTAATTACCGGATATTTTTAATTGAACATCATTATTAGGAATTGTTAAATAATAATGAGTGTATTTAATTGTTGTATTAATTGAAAAGTCATAATCATTAATTGGATT
>QMPG01000199.1 GCA_003648455.1 Bacteroidota bacterium | reverse complement strand
TTATTCACACGAATTCCCTGATACATAAATAGCATTTTTCTGCCTTTTAATTTCTAAATCAAGAGTTTCCTTTAAGATATTTAAAACTGCACCAATCGATTTATTGTTAAAAGTAGCAGTAATAGTACAATTGTTAATTTTCGGATTTGTTATTATAATATGAGTATGGTATGTCTCATTCAACTTATTAACAACATTTTTAAGTTTTTCGTTTTTAAAAATTAAAAATTTTGTTTTCCATGATAAATAATTAACATCGGTATTGTTTATTTTTTTTAATTTATTCTTATTTTTTACAAAAATTCCTTTTTCGTCAGGCTTTAATATTATTTCTTTTTGTGGGTTGTTTGCAAGCCTGACAGCAACCTTACCGGTTTTAACAATTACTTCAATAGTAGGACTGTTTTTTTGCGATTTAACATAAAACGAAGTACCGAGAACTTGAATTTCAATTTTCCCGGTTTCTATAATAAACGGTTTCGTCTCATCGTGTTTAACATCAAAAAACGCATCACCTTTAAGTTTAACTTTTCTTACATTTTTGTCAAATTCTTTTGGAACCGTTATTTTAGAATTATTGTTTAATGTGATTATTGAGCCGTCAGAAATTTTTTGAGTTACAACATAATTATCTGCAACAAAAGTGTTGTATTTGCTTTTATTAATAAAATAATAAGCTGAGAAAACTAATGAAAAAGAAAGAACAACAACAGCCGCAATTCTAAAAATAAAGTTAAAATTATTGTTTTTTTGCCTAATATTTTGTATCGTTGTTTCTTTTGAACTTGAAAATATTTTATTTTGTATCTTATTCCACTCGGCATTAACATCAATATCAAAGCTTTTAACTGTGTTACTTAATGCCCATGTCTTTTTAAATTTATTAAAAAAATTCTTATTTTCTTCACTTTCTAAAACCCATTCTTCGAGCAATATAGTTTCACGACCATTAATTTCATTAGTCAAATACCTGTTAATCAGGTCAATATAATCTATATGTTTATTATGTACATCCATATTGCTCACTTATTATACACTTAATAATAAGTTATCCCTTATCTATTTTTAAAATTTTTTCAATAAAATTAATATTAAGATTGTTAAATAATCTGTTAAATTCTCTCTAAATATTTTTAGAGCCTTTGTCATTTGTGCTTCTACGGTTTTAACAGATATGTCTAATCTTTCGGCAATTTCTCTGTTTTTTAAATTTTCATATCTGCTTAATTCAAATACTTGTCTGCATTTTTTCGGTAAGCTGTTCAATGTGTCTGTAATTTTTGTTTGCAATTCGTTTTCAACAAGAAAATCACTATCGAAAGAATAATCGTAGTCAGCAATGTCAACATCCAGAACTTTACTTCTAAACTTTTTATTATCCCTGATATAGTTCAAGCAACGATTTTTTACGGATGTGTATAAATAAGATTTTATTGATTTACTTAAATCAATATTTTCTTTTTTCTGCCAAAGGTTTATAAAAACATCTTGAACAATTTCTTTTGATGAATCTAAATCAGAAATATAACTTTGAGCAAAACCACATAATTGAGAAAAGTTCTCTTTGAATAATTCTTCAAAAAGACTTTTATTTAAACTTTTATGTGATACTGTTAGATTCAAGATTCTTTTTATAAGATAAAAAGTAAAGATAAAAGGAAAAAAACAAAAGACAAAAGGAATTTTGATTTTAGATTTTAGATTGAGCCCACTCCGAAAAGTGCTTTTCGTCATTGCGAACGATAGTGAAGCAATCCTTACACATTGATTATCAAGAGATTGCTTCGGGCTTTGCCCTCGCAATGACGTCTATGAAGACTTTTCGGAGTGGATTCAACGATTAATCTTTCGGCAAATCATCAGTATAGGTCATCCGATGACTTAATCTGATAAAAATTAATAATTTTAGTTTCTCTACAAGTCTCAATCTATATAAACATTACACATTGACTTAAAACTAAAAAAAAAATAAAATTATTTGTAACAAATAATGTATTTTTACCGTCCTAACTTCAACAAAACTAATAAAAATCAAGATGAAAAAAGGCTTCTATTTTTTAATAATTTTTTTAATATGTGTTAACGCTTCAGCACAAGAAAAAAACCCGATAAAAAAACAAATAAACGCAGTTAATATAACTACACCTCCTAAAATTGATGGAATTTTAAATGATAAAGAATGGGAAAACATACCTGTCGCAACAGATTTTATTCAATTTAATCCGATAAACGGAGCAAAACCTTCACAAAAAACCAAGGTGAAAATAGCTTACGATAATTCAGCAATATATATTGGTGCATTTATGTATGACACATCACCCGACAGCATAAATAGAGGATTAAGCCAAAGAGATGATATTAATAACACCGATTGGTTTTTAATATATATCGACCCTTATAATGATGCAAAAACATCTTACGGTTTTCTACTTACAGCATCGGGCGTTCAGGTTGACCTGAAAGCTACTACCGAAGGCGAAGATGGTAACTGGGATGCTGTTTGGAAAAGTAGCGCTAAAATTAATGACAAAGGTTGGGTTGCCGAATTAAAAATTCCATATTCAGCTTTACGAATACCTAAAAAAGATATTCAAACATGGGGTCTTAACATGTTTAGATATACTAATAGAAATAAAGAAAAAATTACTTGGAATTTTATTGATAAAAAAGTTTCCGGTTTTACTAATCAACAAGGCGAATTGCTTGGAATAAAAAATATTGAACCTCCTTTAAGGTTATCGTTCACCCCTTATCTGTCTTCATACGTTGAGAAACAACCTGATAGCGACAATTTTTCATACTTTATTAAAGGCGGTTTAGATTTAAAATACGGGTTTAATGAAAGTTTTACTCTCGATATGATGTTAATACCCGATTTTGGGCAAGTACAATCAGATGATCAAATTTTGAATTTAGGACCTTTCGAAACATATTTTAGCGAAAAACGCTCTTTCTTTACAGAAGGTACAGAATTATATGAAAAAGCAGAGATTTTTTACTCAAAAAGAATTGGTTCAACTCCTGCAAAATATGATGATGTTGAGTTAAATGATAATGAAGAAATCACTGACAATCCTTCACAAACTCAATTAATTAATGCTACAAAAATAACGGGTAAAACTAAAAAAGGATTGAGTGTTGGTTTTTTAAATGCTATGACAACTAATACTTTTGCAACTGTTAAAGATACAATAACAGGCAATAAGCAAAAAATAAAAACTCAACCTTTTACTAATTACAACCTCGTGGTACTTGACCAATCGCTGAAAAACAATTCTTATATCAGTATTATAAATACTAATATGTCAAGATTTGAAGATAACTATACCGCAAATGTTACCGGTACAGATTTTACTTTAAAAAATAAAAAAAATACTTATGCCATAATAGCTAAAGGTGCTGTTAGTCAAATAAATACCGACACCTCAAGTAATGACATAGGTGCTTATTACGATATAGATTTTTCAAAAATAAGCGGTAATTTCAGAGCTACCTACACACAAAGGCTTGAAACAGACACATATAACCCCAACGATATGGGATTTTTACGTAGTAATAATGAAATTACCAACAGAATTATATTAAGATATAATATATATAACCCATTTTGGAAAGTGCTAAACTTATATAATTATTTTAGCATGTCTCATTCCACCTTATTTTCACCAAGGAAATACACAAGTATGTACATAGGCTATAATTTAAACACTACCTTTAAAAATTATATGTCTTTAGGATTTAATTTCAATTTGCATCCTATTGAGCGTCATGATTATTTTGAAGCGAGAGTGCCAAACAGACTTTTTATTTTACCTTCATCAGAGAATATATCTTTTTGGGCATCATCCGATTATAGAAAAAAAATTGCTTTAAACACTTATTTTGGAGCATACAAAATTAATTCTAATGATAATGAATTTAGCTATTGGATTGGTATTTCTCCGCGTTTCAGGCCAAACAACAAATTGTTATTAAACTGGGATATTGATTACGATTTTACTAATAACGACAAAGGTTATGTTGATGATAGTAATGACACAATATTTTTTGGAAGAAGAGATATGCAAACAATAACAAACACTTTAAATTTAAGCTATATTTTTAGCAACAAACAGTCATTAAAATTCCGTGTCCGTCATTATTGGTCTAAGGTAAATTATAATAAATTTTACGAATTACAGGAAGACGGATATTTAAGAAACAGTGCTTATTCAGAAAATAATGACATTAACTATAATGCATTTAATATTGACCTTGTATATAAATGGAATTTTGCACCCGGCAGTGAATTATCTGTTGTTTGGAAAAACTCAATATATAATGACGGAGAAATAATAAGAAAAAATTATTTTGATAATTTGAATAACACTATATCGTCACCTCAAACAAATAGTTTTTCTTTTAAAGTATTATATTATTTAGATTATCAAAATATAAAAAAGAAGAAAGCTTAAAGAATAGTTCGGCGGATTTGTGAAACACTCTTATATAATTTAGAATGTACATTAATTCAAATTTATAAATCTGCCGAACTTGTTTTTATACTAAACCGCTATATCTCCGGTTTATGTTTCAAACTTAAACCATTGTCATATTAAAATACAAACAAGTGCTGTCCTGTGCAACGGCTACAAGCCGTGAAACGTGTAGAAAATTTAAAGCAATATCTGTTGCACCGCTTGAAGCGGTTCCACAGACACATACAAACTTTTTATCATATTTGACAGCTGTTCAGTATTATAATTCTTCAATTAAAGCCACAAAAATTTTAACAAGCTGATTTTCTGCTTTTCCTGCTACCTGTAATATTTCTTCAAGACTTACCGGTTTTAAATTATCGGGGTCGCATTCATCTGTAATAACAGTAACTGCAGCACATGGTAAATTCATTTGATTAGCAACAATCACTTCAGGAACTGTTGACATACCAACCACATCAGCACCAGAATCTCTTAAATAACGATACTCTGCCCGAGTTTCAAGATTTGGTCCCGCCATCACTGCATAAATACCTTCATGCAAAACAATATTTTCTCTTTGAGCAATATTTTTAATTTTATCGTTTAAAAATTTTGAATAAGGTCGACTCATATCAGGAAAACGAGGACCAAATTCATCATAGTGTTTTCCTCTTAACGGATTATCTGGCAAAAAATTAATATGATCGTCGAGTAACATTAACGAACCTTTTTTAAAATCAAAATTAGTTGCACCCGCAGCATTAGAAAGAAGCAAATACTTAATTCCGAGCAACTTCATAATTCTTATTGGATAAGTAACTTCTTGTAACGAATAACCTTCGTAATAATGAAAACGGCCTTGCATCGCAAGAACATTTTTGCCTTTAATTACACCATAAATCAATTTTCCGGCATGTGACTCAACTGTTGACAAAGGAAAATGTGGAATATCTTTATAATCAATAGCTTTAATAATCTCAATACTATTAACCAGTTTGCCTAATCCTGTTCCAAGAACAATACCAATTTCCGGATTTTCAATTCCTTGTTTTTTGAGAAAAGCAATTGTTTCGTTAAATTTATTCATAGCATCTACATTTATTGTTAATATATTGAGGTGAAAAATCTGTTTTCCGTTAACTTTTAACTTTGAATCCACTCCTAAAACAAATAGTACGTCATTGCGAACGCAGTGAAGCAATCTCAATCATTTGACAAACTGTTACTTAAAAGATTGCTTCAGTCGTTCCTCCTTCGCAATGACGGATTTTATTACTTTTCGGAGTAGTCTCAACTTTACAAACTTTCAATCCCGAAGTCTCGTGATTCCAATATCGCTCAACTTTCAAATTTGTACTCTTAAATTTCAATTTTCTTCTCTTAACTCTTTCGTAAAAAATAAAAAATGAAACCACAAAGAACACTAAGAATACACAAAGAACACAAAATAATAATAAACTTTTTAAAAAAATTAATTACAAAGTCTTTCAACTTTACGAACTTTAAACTTTATACTTTATGAACTCTGTCCCTTTGTAACTTTAAGATTTAACTCTTTAAGTTGCTCGTCAGAAATTGTTGAAGGCGAATCAATCATAACATCACGACCTGCATTATTTTTA
>QMPG01000198.1 GCA_003648455.1 Bacteroidota bacterium | reverse complement strand
GTATTAAACAATCAGACTCTGACTTATTAAGATTAGTTCAGCATGACCGGTAAATTTTACTTGAAAAAATCCGCTAGGTGCCTATAAATTGGATGAAAAACCTGCCAGGTTTGGGCAATTAAAAGCTGTAAGTATAAATCATTGGGAATCTGAATTATAGAAAACCTGGCAGGTTTAAGTAAACTTATTTCGGAATTTCTTTATTAATTCTATTAGCAGATGCTGATCCGCCAGCTGGCGGACAGCATGACCCACCACAATAAACTTTTCAATAGAAATTTTTTATTTGTTTTTAGGGATTATCCAATTATTAACAGCTGAAAATATTACATACATAAAAATTGCTAAAGGAATAGCTGCTAATTTGAAAATTATGAATAAGGCAATTACAAATACTATAAAGATAAAACGTATTTTATTATCGCTGAATTTTAAGTTCTTAAACTTGAATGAAAACATTGGAAATTCTGCAATCAGCAAATACGATTGAATAAAAATTAATGGAATAAGAACATAAATGTTTAATATGAGGCTTTGTATATTTGAGTAATTGTTGCAAGATAAAATAATTGGCAACGAAACAATTAGCAAAGCATTTGCCGGTGTTGGCAAGCCAATAAAAGAACTTGTTTGTCGCTCATCAACATTAAATTTGGCTAAACGTAAACCTGAAAATATAGCAATCAAAAATGGGGATAATAATATTAAGATTTGCGAGAATTGAATATTAGATAAATCCATTTGAATACCGGGAAAAATAATTTGCTTTAATAATGAATATAAAATTACCGATGGAGCAAAACCAAAACTTATAAGGTCTGCTAAAGAATCCAATTCTTTTCCCATTGGTGAAATAACTTTAAGCAAACGGGCGCTCATGCCATCAAAAAAATCAAAAACAGATGCTAATACAACAAATGCTGCTGCATAAGTTAAATAACCCTCAAAAGCCAACACTGTAGCTATGCTTCCTGAAAAAAGGTTTAACGAAGTAATGAAATTTGGAATGTGACGAGTGATTTTTTTTGACTTTCCCATTTGAATAAAAAATATTATAAAACAATAATTTGCACAAAAATAAGTTAAAAATATAGTTAATCATGCAATATAGATAATTTTTTAATGTCAAAAATATTGAGTCCTCTCCGAAAAGTATAAAAAGCACGTCATTGCGAGGAACGAAGCAACCTATAGCTTTGTAATTCAACATGTTGAGATTGCTTCACTCCGTTCGCAATGACGAAAAACACTTTTCGGAGTGGACTCAATATTATCATTCATAAATTAAATTTGAAATTTATCAATAACAATAATTATATTTACACAAACAAATTTTTTTGTTCAATATGCAGATACGAATTCAATTAATTTTATTCATATTAGTTATTTCAAATTTTAGTTTTTCACAAACTGCACCAAAATACAGCAATGAATTTCTTTCAATTGGTATTGGAGCACGTTCGCTTGCAATGTCGAATGCTACAGTTGCAAGCTCAAACGATGCTTATTCAACGTATTGGAATCCTGCCGGTTTAACATTAATAAATAATGATCTTCAGCTTAGTGCGATGCATGCCGAATATTTTGCAGGTATTGCTAAGTATGATTATATGGGAGCTGCCTATAAAATTGATGATTTAAGTTCTGCCGGTTTTTCTATTATTCGTTTTGGTGTTGACGACATCCCAAACACTCTCGAATTAATTGATAATGATGGCAATATAAGATACGACCGTATAAAATCATTTTCGGTTGCCGATTATGCTTTTTTATTTTCTTATGCCAAAAAATCAAAAATTGAAGGCTTACGATATGGCGGTAATTTAAAAATTATTCGTCGAAAAGCAGGTGAGTTTGCAGGAGCCTGGGGTTTTGGTTTTGATGCTTCGGCACAATACGATTATGAACAATGGCAATTTGGAGTTTTGGCGCGTGATGTTACATCAACTTTTAATGCATGGAATTTTAATACTGATGAGTTAGAAGATGTCTTTGTTTTAACAGGTAACGAAATACCCGAAAATTCAATTGAAATAACTCTTCCAAAATTTATTTTAGCAGCTGCACGCAAGTTTACTTTCTCAGATAAAATAAGCGGTATTGCTGAGCTTGATATGGATATTTCAACCGATGGTAAACGAAATGTTTTGCTTAAAAGCAATCTTTTTAGCATTGACCCACATTTAGGTGTTGAAGTAGCATATAAAAACATGATATTTTTACGTTCCGGAATTGGAAATATTCAACAAGAACCGGATTTTGACGGCAATAAAGACCTCACTTTTCAACCCAACATAGGTTTAGGTATTAAAATTAAACGTTTTACTATTGATTATGCACTTACTGATATTGGAAATCAGTCAATAGCTCTTTATTCTAATATTTTTTCGATAACATATTCAATAGATAAAAAAGAGAGAAAAACAATTTTGTTTTAGTTAACTAATCAAAACTTTAAAGTGTGCTAAAGTTAAGAGTGCCTAAGTTTTTTCAAACCAGATAATAAGAAATTTATTAAACAATGTTCACTCTAAAAAGTTGTCCGTCAGCTGACGGGTAGAGACCTGACATATTTCCTAATTATAATGACTAAGGGCGGTTTGTATGGTTCGTTTTTTATTAGCACAAACATGTCAGGTCTTTTTGATATTTTTTTTAGAGGATACAACAATATAACAATTTAAAATTTTTTATTACTTTTATTAATATTTTGAAATATTAAAAGTAGATGAATAGAAAAGTACTTATATTTTTTTTATTATTTTTTACAAGCTTAAATGTTTTTACTCAAAATTATAGTAATGAGTGGATTAGTTATTCACAGAATTATTATAAAATACCTATTTCAAAAACAGGAATATATCGCATTACAGAAACCGAGCTAGAAAATTTTGGAGTGCCAACAGGTTCTTTTAATCCACAAAACCTGCAAATTTTTCACAACGGAAAAGAAATTCCATTATTCATAGACGGAGAGGCTCTTGGATTGATTAATTTTATTGAGTTTTTTGCAGAAAAAAACTCCGGTTGGCTCGATACTACTTTATTTAATAGCACACAAAGTCAGACAAATCCATATTATAGTTTAATAAACGACACTGCTGCTTACTTTTTAACATGGAACAATTCTTTTAATAATCTTCGTTATGAAAATGAAAACGACACTAATTTTGATGATTATGAATTATCACAATATTGTAAAAAAACAATCTTAACACAATACACTTCAAAATATTATTATGGAGAAACCGATTGTGAATACACAAAAGCCGAAGGCTGGTTCGATAATACTGCAATTTCTTTAGGAAACACAATCAAAAAATCAATTGAAACACCAAATGCAATTAGCTCAGGAACGAATGCGACAATTAAATTTGCTCTGGCTTCTTTTTCGTCATATCAACATCATATAAAAGTTGATAATGAGGGTTTTAGTTTCGATACTACTTTTTCAGGATTAACACACATCATAAAATCTTTTTCTTTTTCATCTTCATTAATTGAGAATACAACAACAATTAATTTCCAAAGCATTAATGATTTAGATCAAAGAACTGATTACAGTGCTGTGTCGTATGTTGAAATTATATATCCTCACACTTATGATTTTGAGGGACAAAACGAGTTTTATTTCACACTGCCACATAATCCAAATGCAAAAACATTAATAGAAATAACAAATTTTGATATTGACGATTCAAACATAATTTTGTATGATATCACTAATAATAAAAGAATAGCTGCAGTTAATGATAATGATACAATAAAAGCTGTAATTAACAAGTCGAACCTTGATATAAATTGCGTAATAATAAATGAAAAATCGATAAATCAGCTAAGTAAAATGTCGAAACTTACTTTCGTTGATTATTCAAAAAATCAATCAGATTATGTAATTATTTCACATCCCAAACTATCAGACAAAGCAGTTGATTATAAGAATTATCGAAATGCAGAATTGGTATTTATTGACGATTTGTATAACCAATTTTCTTATGGTATTAATAAACATCCAATTGCAATTAAAAATTTTGCAAACTATATTATTAACACCTGGGACAGTATTCCGAAAAATTTATTGTTGTTGGGCAAATCAATATCGGCACAATATTATAGAAAAGACAGCTTAAATTATGTAAATACTCTCGTACCTTCTTTTGGAGAACCCACAAGCGATGTTCTTTTAACTGCAGGATTAAACGGAACATACTATGAACCGGCAATACCAACAGGAAGGATAAGCGCCAAAAGTTCAGATGATGTAGACTTGTATCTTAATAAAGTTTTTGAGTATGAAAACAATGAGCCTGAAATATGGATGAAAAATATTTTGCATTTTGGCGGAGGAAAAACAAGCTCTGAACAAAATCTTTTTGCAAGTTATCTGGATAATTATAAAAAGATTATTGAAGATACATTGTTTGGTGGGAGAGTTTCAACTTTTTTAAAAAACAGCTCAGACCCCATTCAAATTACTCAAACAGATTCTATAAAAAGTTTAATAAATAACGGTTGCTCATTGCTTACTTTTTTTGGTCATGCAGCAGCAAGTGGTTTCGACCAAAATATTGACGAGCCCTCAGCCTATGACAATAAAGGCAAATATCCTTTTTTATTTGCTAATTCGTGCTATTCGGGAAATATTCATCTGCCAAATTCCGAAAGTACTAGCGAAAAATGGGTGTTAATTAAAGATAAAGGAGTAATTGGTTTTATAGCTGTCGTTTTTGAAGGATACACAACATATCTCAATCAATATTCACAGCAGTTTTATAAAAATATTTCTTATCAAAATTATGGCAAAAACATTGGTAAATGTATGCAAATTACAGCTCAAAATATTGAACAGGGGAACTTAAATAATGCAGGTATTAAAAGCACATGTCTTGAAATGACCTTGCATGGCGATCCTGCATTGAAATTTTACGCCCCACCTTTGCCCGATTTATCTGTATCTCAATCAAGCATTAACTTTTCTCCTTCAACGGTTTCGTCACAACTCGACACTTTTAATATAAATATTGAAATATCAAATATTGGCAAAGCGTTTGTCGATACATTTATTGTAAGTCTTACCCGAACTTTTAGCAATGGCATAACAGAAACTAATAATTATACATTATTTGGGAGTTTGTATAAAGATACTTTAAAAATTAAATTGCCAATAGATAAAATAAAAGGAGCCGGCAACAATAAATTTGATATTTATGTTGACGCAATGAATCAGATTGAAGAATTAAACGAGAATAACAATCAAACATCAGTTAATTTATTTATCAAATCAAATGAAATTATTCCTATTTACCCTTTCCAATATTCAATTGTGCCAACAGACAGTATTATTTTAAAAGCCTCAAGCGGATATCCTTTTTCAAGCGAACAGGATTTTATTTTTGAGATAGACACAACAAACAATTTTAACAGCTCTTTTAAATCTAATAAGATAATAAAACATAAAGGGGGAGTTGTTGAGTGGGAATTGCCCTTCAGCTTAACACCGAACACAGTTTATTTTTGGCGAGTTAGTAAATATTACGAAAATCCCGACAGTATGAGCTGGAAAACAAGTTCTTTCATCTATATTGACGGAAAAACAGGTTGGTCTCAATCGAAATTTTCTCAATTTCAAAATGATGATTTTAATCTAATTAAAAAAAACAATTCCGAAGAAAAATTTGAATTTATTACAACACCAAAAAATTTACACTGTCATAATATTGGTTCGCCAAATACAGATACACAATTTAGAGATATTGAATACACAATTGACGGAGCAGGAGATTATAGTTCGTGCGGAGCAGCCGAAGCAATAATTGTTGTTGTTATTGATTCGTTAACACTCAAACCATGGGAATCAGACAAGGCAATGTATGGTCACAGGGATTATCCAAAATGTTTCTCACGCTCACGAACAGATAAATATTTTGTTTTTTCAACCGACAGTGTAAGTCTTTCAAAACTCGCAATTATGCTCGAAGACAGCATCCCAAATGGCGACTATGTTCTTGTTTACACTTTTAGAAACGGAAATTTTTATAATTGGGAAAACGATTTATATTCCGCTTTTATTAATCTTGGTGCTGCCTATGTCAGAAAT
>QMPG01000197.1 GCA_003648455.1 Bacteroidota bacterium | reverse complement strand
TACATACTTATCATTGATACATAGCCTCTTTTTTCTAGGCGTTGTATTGTGATGGTTGTTCCTAAAATGGGACTTTGAGCTACAGCCCATCCACCCATTCTTGTTCTACTCCAAGCATAAGCCATACCTTGTTGTACCCCTAATCGGCTCACTTTAAAATTCGTGTGGATTAGGCATAAATTTATTTTTTTGTTTAAACAATTGAGACTGAAAGTTTTTGACAATATAATACCGAATCGCTAATAATTTCGCAATTTGTTTCGTACACTCACAAATTTCGATTATTAGTCAATCGGCATTTATCAATAACTAAATTTCTTTACATTACTTATTTTTTAATCTAAATGCTAATAGCCTGTAAGGCTATAACAACATAACTTGGGGCATCGTCCCAAGTATAGATGTGATTAGAGCTCAATCACTCTGAAAGAGTGAGAGAAATTACAAGCCAAAATAAACCACAGCCGTTGCACGGTTTGTTTAACTGATTTTTATTAAATACAATTTTCAAAATCTCGTAGATTTGGAAAATTTTCATCATCTTTACTTTAACTTTTTTCTTGATAAAAAAGTTACAAAAAATCAAGACTGAAAATTAATTTCTTATTTTCTACATTACATTTCGCTAAATCATAAAAACTCACTCCCGTTGGTCGTTCAAACAGTTTATGATTTTTAACGCTTCATTTCATTCGAAAATTTACGAAATGAATTTAAGGTCGGTGGCTTCGCTAAACAACATCAATTTTTTTATTAACCACAGCAACTACTTTATGAACTTTGAACTTTTTTAATATCCTTGCTACGGCAATATTTTTTAGGACGATGTTCCAAGTTATGTTGTTTTAGTCCTTCAGACTATTTCTAAAAAAAAAGATTTATTTAAACAAATATCATTTTCTTTACAAAGGCAAGAAAACGCATCACCAATTTTTGAACTTGTACCCTTATTATTTTATTGTAATCCCCCCCTAATTTTAAAGTGACCCTGATTTATATTGAATAATTAATTTTTAGACAAAAAAAAGACCTGTCAAATTTGACAGGTCTTTCTTTTTTTAAAAAAATTAAAAAAATATTAAATTAATTTAACATTTACTGCATTTAATCCTTTTCTTCCTTCTGCTAATTCAAATTCAACTTCGTCACCTTCGCGAATTTCATCAATTAAACCTGAAACGTGTACGAAATACTCGTTTTTTGCGTCTTCTTCAGTAATGAAACCAAAACCTTTAGTTTCATTGAAAAATTTTACTGTACCTTTTTTCATTATATTTTTTAAAAATTATTTATTTTGCAAAAGTAACTATATTATTTCAAATTATGTAATTTTTATTGATTTATTTTTAATTATTTTATATAAAACCTATAAATCAAAAGATTATTTAACTACTACACACCTTTTCATATCACTATATTCATTGGTTTTAAGTTGATAAACATATATTCCTGCAGGAAGGTTTGAAGCGTTCCACTTAACAGTATATGAACTCGGTAATTTGCTTTCATTTACAATCGTTTGAACAAGTTTACCATTAATATTATAAATATTTAAAACAACATTAGAGCTATTTTTTATTGAATAAGTAATACTTGTCATATCAGTGATAGGGTTTGGGTAATTTTGATTTAAACAGTTAAGGTAAACATTAGGTTCGTCTTCAATCCCGACATAAACACTAATTGTAGGTGTGAAATATACTGCATTATCATCTTCATTAGTTTCAGAAACTTCAAACTCATCATCGATAAAAACACCAACATAATATTCACCTGAGTAATCTGCCCCCAAAAGGGGCTTTTAGTATCCTGCTAGAAATCAAAACTACCTTGCTGTGCTTCAACTTTCTTTTCTTCTTCCTCTTGATATTTTACATATTTCCTTATCATTTCTTCATCAACCCCAACAGTACTTACAAAATATCCTCTTGCCCAAAAATGATTACCCCAATATGGTTTCTTTTTCAATAATGGATAACTCTTAAACAACTTTATCGCTATTTTCCCTTTTAACGTTCCCATTAACTTCGAAATTGATACTTTTGGTGGCACAGATACCACAAGATGAATGTGGTCTTCTTGAATATTCAATTCCATAACTTCACTTGAACGCCATTCGCATAACATTCGAATATCTTGCTCTATTAAATCTTTTATTTCACCTTTTAATATTCGTAATCTATATTTTGGAACCCAAACAATATGATAATCACATTTATATATTACATGCGATAATTTCTTATATTTGCTAATAATACAAATATAGGTAAAACCTTTTAAACATTACCACCTGCTTAGCAGGTGGTTTTTTAAATTAAAATAAATAAGAGTAAAAATCTATTATTTACCGGGACATTGTTTAACAACACTGTCTTTAATATTTTTATTACCATAAGCTTTATCGAAAGCTAATGAGAATTCGGTTGCTAATTTCTGTGCTGTTCTTTTATAGTTTTCTTTATCTGCCCATGTGTTAATTGGGTTTAAAATTTCAGAAGGAACATCAGGGCAATTTTTAGGAACATTTAGATGGAACAATGTATCCTCAAAATATTCTACATCATCAAGTTTACCACAAAGAGCTGCATTAACCATAGCACGAGTTAAAGGTAAATTAATTCGTTTACCGGTACCATAAGCTCCCCCACTCCATCCTGTGTTAACAAGAAAAACCTGAGTGTTATGTTTTTTCATTTTTTCACCAAGCATATTTGAATAAACATCAGGATTTGCAGGCATAAAAGGTTGTCCGAAAAAACGTGAGAAAGTAGCCTGAGGCTCAGTTACTCCTGTTTCGGTACCTGCCAGTTTACTTGTGTATCCCATTAAGAACCAAAGCATTGCTTGGTCTTCGTTAAGTTTTGAAATTGGAGGTAACACACCATATGCATCAGCTGTTAAAAACAAAATTGTTTTTGGATGAGATGATGTTGATGAAGCTTTAATGTTTTTTAAATATGTTAGCGGGTATGATGCTCTTGAGTTTGGAGTTATTCTATCGTCGAAATAATCTAATTTCCCATTTGGATAAATCATTGCATTTTCAATAATTGAGCCATGCTCTAAATAATTATCTTTATGCATAACTGCATCGAAAATATCAGGTTCTTTCTTAGGATCAATATCAATCATTTTAGCATAGCAACCATTTTCAAAGTTAGCAATACCCTGATTGCTCCATCCATGCTCATCATCACCTAATAAAGCTCTGGTTGGATCGGCAGACAATGTTGTTTTACCTGTACCTGACAAGCCAAGCAGTAGAGCAGAATCGTCATTATCTCCTTCGTTAGCCGAACAATGTAAAGGCAATACACCTTCAAAAGGCATAAGATAATTCATAACAGTAAACATCAATTTTTTCACGCTTCCCAAATAAGCAGAGCCTACAATAACACCAATTTTTCTGTCAAAGTCCATTGCTACAACCATATCTGATGTTTTACCATCGGCTACTTCTCTTAATCTGCCATTATATTTTGTTGCGTCCAACTTATTGTATGGCAATGACAATAAATAAAAATCATCATCATAAAATTTACTCTTGTTAATATCTGAACTAACAGGACGAAACATATTATCTGTAAAAAGAGATGTTAAGGCATGTGATGTTACTGTTTTAACCGGCAAAGCATAATTAACATCAGCGCCAATTACTCTGTCGGTAACGTAAACTCTTTCTTTTTGTGAAAGAAAATTCAATGCATCTTCAAAAACCATATTAAAAGATTCTTCATCGATAGGTAAATTATTTGGTGAATCCCAATCAATGTTTTTCTCACTCTCTGCTCTTTTAACTATAACAGTATCTTTAGGACTGCGTCCTGTAGATTCTGTTGGCGTCCAAGTTGCAAGAGCACCCGATTTTGCAATAATTACTTCTTTATTATCAACACTTTCTTGAATTAAAACCTTTCTTTCAGGATTTTCAAAAACCTGTTGATGTTTTCTTATTACTTCTAATAATTTTGCTTTTAAATCTGCCATTTTATTTTAATGTTAAAAAAAAGTTGTATAAATTATTACTTGATAAATTTAACTACGAGACAGGCATTCTGATTATATGATTATATATACAAAATATACTGTTTCTTAAATTTTCAACAAATATAATTAATTATAAAAAAACTTTGTCAAATTGGCTGTTTTTTTATGCTCTAGGGTGAAATTGAATTATTGTTTCTCTTAAATATTCTTTATCAAGGTGAGTATATATTTCTGTTGTTAGAATTGATTCGTGCCCAAGCATTTCTTGCACTGCTCTTAAATCAGCTCCTCCTTCAATAAGATGAGTTGCAAATGAATGGCGGAATGTATGAGGGCTAATTTTTTTCTTTAATTGAATTGTTTTAGCCAAGTCCTTTATAATAATAAAAATCATCTCTCGTGTAAGCTTTTTCCCTCTGCGATTTAAAAAAACAATATTATTATTCTCTTTGTCAATATTAAGATGATTTCGGTAATTGTTGATATATGATAATATTTCTTTAATTGCACGACCGCTAATTGGAACAAGACGCTCTTTATTCCCTTTTCCTTTTATTTTTATATATGATTGCTCAAAATGTAAATTTGTCAACTTCAAATTTACTAATTCAGAAACTCTTAAACCACAACTATATAATGTTTCAACTATTGCGCGGTTTCTCTGACCTGTTTCTGTGCTTAGGTCAATGGCGTTAATTAAATCGTCAATTTCCTGAACCGAAAGTACAACGGGTAATTTTTTACCAATTTTCGGTATTTCAATCAATGCAAATGGATCTTTTTCAATAATATCATCAAGCAATAAATATTTATAAAATGCTCTTATCCCTGATAATATTCTTGCTTGCGAGCGTGGATTTATGCCTAATTCATTAACCCAATTAACAAACTTTTTAGCGTGAGTAAAATTTACTTCGACTGGAGATACTTTATAATTAAAAAAGATTAAAAATTGAACTAATTTGTCTATATCATGAACATATGCTTCAATAGAATTTTCTGAAAGTGATTTTTCTAATCTCAAAAAAGATTTAAAATCATTTATCGATGTTTCCCACTTTAGCATATGTAAAGATAATAATTGTTATTTTATTTAATAAACAATAATAAAAAAAATATTGTTATTAAGGATTCATAATAAGTTCATTTGAAAGTGAAAAAATAATTCCTTAATTTTAGCCTAAATAATAAATAAAAAATTATGGAAGATCAGAAAATAACTAAAAATGACAGAAGAATGGATAGTAGAGCTGTTCTTGGAATAATTTTAGTATTAATCGGCGGGGTATTTATATTACACAATTATAACTTAATTCCCAGAAATGTTACTAAAATAATTTTTAAATGGGAAATGATTTTAATTGTTATTGGTGTTTATAATCTTTTAACTAAGAGGATAATAAGTTCATTTATCCTAATTGGCATTGGTGTTTTCTTCCTCTTACCGGATTTGTTTATTCTTCCGCATTCTTTTAATGAATTATTTTGGCCTGTATTATTAATAGTTGTCGGATTAGTATTTATTTTAAGAAAAAACGGTAATTCATCAGCTAATATTTATAACAAGACTCAATCATCTGTTGATTATATTGACGATATATCAATATTTGGAGGTGGTGAAAAATACATTACTTCTCAAAAATTTACCGGAGGTAAAATAACTGCAATTTTTGGTGGTTCAACATTTATTTTAAAAGATGCAAAATTAGCTGAAGGAATTAATAAAATTGATATTTTTACAATGTTTGGAGGTAGCAAAATAATTGTTCCCGATGATTGGAATATTAAGGTTGAAGTTATATCAATATTTGGCGGTTATAAAGACAAAAGACGTTCAATAAGCACTATTAATAAAAATAGTGAACTGATTGTAAAAGGATTTACAATGTTTGGCGGAGGTGAAATCTCTAATTACTAAAATAAGCAGAATAAATACTATAATGCTAAAAATTAATTTAAAAAAAAGTGTCATTTAAGATACTTCATCTATAACAACTATTTTAGAATTATATTCTGTAAAATTACTCACAAAAATGAGGTAATTATTATTAACCTGAGTTCGATATAAGATATTATCACAGCTTCAATTATTTTTCTTTAGAAATTTATCCAAATTTTTGAAGTACT
>QMPG01000196.1 GCA_003648455.1 Bacteroidota bacterium | reverse complement strand
TATTAGCACGCATAGATTTAGATGAATTATCTTACTCTTTAAGACATAAAGCAAATACAGAAACTTCTCAACAACGTAAAAACGAAGCTTTAAAAAGACTTCAGGTTGTTGAAGCATTCCGTGCTTCCAAATTAGTTAACCACCCTGAATGGATGATTGTAAAAATAGTTCCGGTAATTCCTCCAGAACTTCGACCTCTTGTTCCACTTGATGGTGGTAGATTTGCCACTTCCGATTTAAATGACTTGTATCGTCGTGTTATTATCAGAAACAACAGACTTAAACGTCTTATTGAGATAAAAGCTCCTGAGGTTATTCTTCGAAACGAGAAAAGAATGTTGCAGGAAGCTGTTGATTCTTTATTTGATAATTCAAGAAAATCGAATGCTGTTAAAACAGATGCAAATCGTCCTTTAAAATCATTAAGCGATAGTTTAAAAGGTAAAAAAGGAAGATTCCGTCAAAATTTATTAGGTAAGAGGGTTGATTATTCTGCTCGTTCAGTTATTGTTGTAGGACCTGAATTAAAGATGGGTGAGTGTGGTATTCCTAAGGGAATGGCTGCTGAGTTATATAAACCTTTTATTATCAGGAAATTAATTGAGAGAGGAATTGTAAAAACAGTTAAGTCTGCTAAGAAAATAGTTGACCGAAAAGATCCTGTAGTATGGGATATTTTAGAAAACGTTTTAAAAGGACATCCTGTTTTATTAAACCGTGCTCCAACTCTTCACCGTCTTGGTATTCAGGCTTTTCAGCCAAAATTAATTGAGGGAAAAGCAATTCAATTACATCCATTGGCTTGTACTGGTTTTAATGCTGACTTTGATGGTGACCAAATGGCTGTTCATTTACCACTTGGTAATGCTGCTGTTTTAGAGGCACAAATGCTAATGCTAGCTTCTCACAATATTTTAAATCCTGCTAACGGAACACCTGTTACTGTACCTTCTCAGGATATGGTGCTTGGTTTATATTATATTACCAAGGCAAGAAAAGGTATGAAAGGAGAAGGACTTGTATTCTATTCTCCAGAAGAGGTTAAAATTGCTTATAATGAGAAGGTTGTTGATATTCATGCAAATATAAAAGTTAAAGTTGAATATATTGAAGAAGATAAAACGGTAAGCAAACTAATTGAAACAACTGTTGGTAGAGTAATTGTTAATGAGTTCGTTCCAAACGAGGTTGGTTTCATAAATGAAATACTTACTAAAAAATCTTTAAGAGATATTATTGGTAATATATTAAAGAAATGTGGAACAGCAGTTACCGCTGATTTTCTTGATAATATTAAAAATCTTGGTTACAGAATGGCTTTCGAAGGTGGATTATCGTTTAATTTAGACGATGTTATTGTGCCTAAAGAGAAAGAAGAATTGGTTAACGAAGGATATAAGCATATTGATGAAGTAATGAATAATTATAACATGGGATTCATTACAAACAATGAAAGATATAACCAAATTATTGATATCTGGACACATACCAATGCAAACCTTACACAAACATTGTTAAAACAGTTAAGCACAGATAATCAAGGATTCAATTCAGTTTATATGATGCTTGATTCTGGTGCTCGTGGTTCTCGTGAGCAAATCAGACAGTTAGGTGGTATGAGAGGTTTGATGGCGAAACCACAAAAATCAGGTTCAACAGGTTCAGAAATTATTGAAAATCCAATTTTATCAAACTTTAAAGAAGGTCTTTCAGTTTTAGAGTATTTTATTTCAACTCACGGTGCTCGTAAAGGATTGGCTGATACAGCCCTTAAGACAGCTGATGCCGGTTATTTAACCAGACGTTTAGTTGATGTTTCGCAAGATGTTATTATTAATGAAGAAGACTGTGGAACTTTAAGAGGATTAGTTGCAACAGCGCTTAAAAACAATGAAGAAGTTGTTGAAACATTATATGAAAGAATATTAGGTAGAACTTCTGTTCACGATGTATATCATCCATTAACTGGTGAGTTAATTATTAAAGCCGGAGAAGAATTTACTGAAGAAATTTCACAATATATTGAAGATTCTCCAATAGATCAAGTTGAGATACGTTCAGTATTAACATGTGAATCAAAAAGAGGCGTTTGTGCAAAATGTTATGGTAGAAATCTTGCAACAGGACGTATGGTTCAAAAAGGTGAAGCCGTAGGAGTTATTGCTGCTCAGTCAATTGGTGAGCCGGGAACTCAGTTAACACTTCGTACTTTCCACGTTGGTGGTACCGCTTCTAATATTGCTGTTGATACTGCAATTACAACTAATTATAATGGTATTGCAGAAATTGAAGAGCTAAGAACTGTTGAACATACAGAAGAAGATGGAAGCAAAGTTGATATTGTAATTGGCCGTTTAGCTGAAATTCGAATTGTAGATAAAGAGACAGGTATTGTTCTTGCTACTCATAATATACCTTATGGCTCAAAATTATATGTTAAAAATGGTGATGAGCTTAAAAAAGGTACTTTAATTTGCGAATGGGATCCTTATAATGCATTAATCATTACAGAAGTATCAGGTAAAGCTTCATTCCAAAATGTAATTGAAGGTATTACTTTTAAAGAAGAATCTGATGAGCAAACAGGATTTAAAGAAAAAGTTATTACTGAGACAAAAGATAAAACTAAAAATCCTTTGTGTAGAGTATTAAATGATGAAGGAGAAGTTCTAAAATCATATAACTTACCTGTTGGAGCTCATATTATTATTAATGATGGTGAAGTTTTATCTCAGGGTCAGATTATTGTTAAAATCCCTCGTGCAGTTGGTAAAGGTGGTGATATTACCGGTGGTTTACCTAGAGTTACCGAGTTGTTTGAGGCTCGTAACCCATCAAATCCGGCTACTGTAGCTGAAATTGATGGTCAGGTGTCTTTTGGAAAGATTAAAAGAGGTAATAGAGAGATAATTATTGAATCGAAAACCGGTCAAATAAAGAAATATCTTGTTTCATTGTCTAAACAAATTTTAGTTCAGGATAGCGATTACGTTAAGTCCGGAACTCCTCTTTCTGATGGAGCTATTACTCCTGCTGATATTTTATCTATTAAAGGGCCTACAAAAGTTCAGGAATATATTGTGAACGAGGTTCAAGAGGTATATAGAATGCAGGGAGTGAAAATTAACGACAAGCATTTTGAAGTTATTGTTCGCCAAATGATGCAGAAAGTTATTATTGAAGACCAAGGTGATTCTAAATTTCTTGAGAAACAAATTGTTGATAAAAAAGATTTTAGAGAAGAGAACGACGAACTATACGGTAGAAAAGTTGTTGAAGATGCAGGAGATTCTGCTAATTTAAAACCAGGACAGATTATTACAGCTCGTAAATTAAGAGATGAAAATTCTGTGTTAAAGCGTAAAGATTTACGTCTTGTTCAAACTAGAGATGCTATTCCTGCAACATCTAGTCAGGTTTTACAAGGAATAACAAAGGCTGCTCTACAAACTAAGAGTTTTATTTCTGCTGCATCGTTCCAAGAAACGACAAAAGTTCTTAATGAAGCGGCAATTAGAGGTAAAAATGACAAGTTAGAAGGCTTAAAAGAGAATGTTATTGTAGGACATCTAATTCCTGCTGGAACAGGATTGAAATCATATCAAAAAATTGTTGTAGGTTCAAAAGAAGAATATGACAAATTGCTTGAAGCAAGAAATGAAGAAATTAATGATGAAATTATTCCAGAATAATTCATTTCTTTAATCGAACAAAAAAAGGTATAATAAGTATTATACCTTTTTTTTATTTTTTAAATTTGTTATCTTGCAAAGAAATATTAATACATATCTAATCATGGAAGAAAAAAATAAAAATCAGATTAATATTGAGTTAAACGAAGAAGTTGCTCAAGGTATATATTCAAATTTAGCAGTTATAACTCACTCATCGTCAGAGTTTGTTGTTGATTTTATTAGAATAATGCCGGGAATACCGAAAGCAAAAGTTAAATCAAGAGTTATTTTAACTCCAGAGCATGCAAAACGATTAATGATGGCTTTAAAAGATAACATTGCTAAGTTTGAATCAATAAATGGCGAAATAAAAAATATTGATAATTCAGGTAGCCCAATTCCTATGAATTTTGGAGGACCTTCAGCTCAAGCATAATTTTTTTTATTGATACGTTTTTTTTAGAATACGTTTTTATAAATTATGAGTAAGAAGAAAACAAATAATTTTTTAAAAATATACAATTTAGACACATCAACGAATATTGAAATTCCTTTATTTGTTGATACTATTTCTGCTGGTTTTCCTTCTCCTGCAGATGATTATATTGAAGAAAAGTTAGATTTGAATAAACACCTTATTATACATCCTGAAGCAACATTTTATGTTAAGGCTAAGGGTAATTCAATGATGAATATTGGTATTTTTGAAGGAGATATATTAATTGTTGATCGTTCAATACAACCTGTTAACAATTCAATTGTAATTGCTGTTATTAACGGAGAATTTACTGTTAAGAGAATTAATAAATCAGATGATAAATTTTATTTAATTCCTGAAAATGACAATTTTTCTCCCATTGAAATTACTGAAAGTATGGATTTTAAGATTTGGGGTGTTGTTACAAATGCAATTCATAAATTGTAATTTTTAATGAACAATCTTTATGCTTTAGTTGATTGTAATAATTTTTTTGTTTCGTGTGAACGGGTTTTTAATCCAAAGTTAGAAAGCAAACCTGTTGTAGTACTCTCTAATAATGATGGTTGTGTTGTATCTCGTTCTAATGAAGCTAAAGCATTAGAAATAAAAATGGGGTCTCCATTTTTTAAGCTTAAAGAATTTTTTAAGCAAAATGATGTAACAGCCTTTTCTTCAAACTATTCATTATACGGCAACATGTCCCAACGTGTAATGTCAATTTTGTCAAAATTTTCACCAAACATCGAGATTTATTCTATTGACGAAGCTTTTTTAGATTTTTCAGGTTTTAATTATCATAATCTTGAAAATTATGCACGTGAAATTAAACGAGTTGTTTATCAATGGACAGGTATTCCTGTTTCGGTAGGAGTTGGGAAAACAAAAACATTAGCCAAAATAGCTACTCATATTGCAAAAAAGAATAATCAGTTCAATGGTGTTTACATTAGTAATAAAGAGGAAGAAATAAATAGTTTCTTAAAAAACATTCCCGTTGATGAAGTTTGGGGAATAGGCAGACGATTTAATAAAAAATTGCTGGTTAATAATATCAACACAGTTTATAAGTTAAAAAATGCTGATCAACAATGGATAAAGAAAAATTTTGGAGTTGTTGGGCTGCGCACAGTTAAAGAATTAAATGGTCTTTCATGCATATCTTTAGAGAGTGTTGCTAAAAATAAAAAAGGGATTACTTCATCTCGTTCATTTGGTAAACCTGTTTCCAAATATGAAGATTTGCATCAAGCAATTTCTTCATATATTACTACAGCTTCAAGGAAACTCAGAAAACAAAAATCATTAGCAAATATTTTAATAATCTATATTCTTACAAATCGCTTTGACAAAGAAAACTTTTATTATAACCACGAAGTTATAAAATTACCTGTTCCAACAAATAATACTTCTACATTTATTAAATTTGCCGGTAAGGCATTGAAAAATATATATGTTGAAGGATTGAATTATAAAAAAGCAGGTGTTATGTTGAATGAAATAATCCCGGAAGAACACATCCAATTAAGCCTTTTTGATAATGTTGATATTGAGAAAAGTAAGGTTTTGATGACCACTATTGACAATATTAATGAAAAAATGGGACAGGGAACAATTAAATCTGCTAGTGAGGGATTTGACAAAAAATGGAAAATGAAATCGGAAATGCGCTCAAGAGAATTTACAACTTGTTGGGATGATATTTTGGAAGTATAAAATTTTGAAATAGATATAATAATTATGAGAAATATTTTGTTAATAAATTTAATTTTGGGAATTTTTATTTTCTTATCAATGATTTATGTTGCATTTATCTCATTTAAAGAAGGAGAAAAAAGAGCCTGTTTTATATCAATTTTATTGTCGGTTGTTTTATCGCTCCCCTTTCTTTCTGTTTCATTAGTTGAGTTTCCTTATAGAGATTTTATTGCCACTGTTTTATTAGTGATAACAATATTTGTATTACTAATTTTATTTTTACCAATAAAC
>QMPG01000195.1 GCA_003648455.1 Bacteroidota bacterium | reverse complement strand
TTGATACAATATTTATTCCTGCGAAAGCATCACCTTCAACAACATCCATATATGTAAAGTCTGCTGTTGCAAATGTTATATCAACATCCTCGCTTGTTGTAACCACATCGTTGGCTCCTTCAGGTGCATCGTTAACTGCTGTTACATTTATGGTCATTGTATAAGCCTCTTCGCTATATACTCCCAAATCATCTTTAACATTAAATTCAAATGTTGCATAAGCATCGCCGTTGGCATTGGCTACCGGTGTAAATACTAACTTAGTTACATCAGGACAATCCATATCTGCTGCAACATCAGCTCCATCGTATTGTAATGTACCCGCAGTTTGAACAGATACAATCTGAATACCTTCAAAACCACCTACCGTATTTGTAAATGTAAAATCTTCTGCTGCAAATGTTAAATCAACATCCTCGTTTGTTGAGACAATATCATTTGCTCCTTCCGGAATATCATTAACATCAATCGTCATTGTATATACAGAATCACTATAGAATCCAGTATTATCTTTAAGCTTAAATGTAAATATTGCATAAGCTAAACCACTCTCATTTTCAAAAGGTTTAAATGTAATTTTTGAAATATCAGAACATTCATATCCATCAGAAACATTTATACCATCATATTCAAGGTCACCATTTGTCTCTTTTGTTATAATTTTAATGCCGGAAAAAATGTCTCCGTCTTCATCATTGAAAGTAAAATCTTCAGTAGCAAATACTTTTTCAGTATTTTCAACAACAACAACCGAATCGTCTTCTCCTATTGGTCTATTTACAATATTTGATTTTACCGTGATATTCATCGTTTCGGCATCTGTACTCTCATTTGTAATAATATCTTCAAAATTTCCTGAGGTTGTTGATGTACATTGCACATATATAATTGTATCGCTAACAAAACCAACTTGTGGAGTAATTGTTATTGTTGATTCTCCAACAAATTCAGAACCGGAATTAGCTGATATTTCAAATCCTGAAGGTGCGGTTACCACTAAATTTTCGCTTAAATTAATTGCCGATAAAGTGTAACTTAACTCTGCTGTTTCATCTTTCATTACAGATCCAAAATCAATAACTGTATCGGAAACCATTATTGCCGGCTCTGAATTAAATTCATAAGAACCAATGTCTTTAGTGGTATTAAATACTTCAACTCCCCGTTGATCAATTAACGGAACATTTTCATTTGTTCCTGCATCTTTAGCCGGACTTGTTGATGAAATTGCACAAGTTTGTGTACTACCACCATTATCTGCTAAAGCAACCAATTCAGGGTCAGATCCTGTAACATTATTTGCTCCTGTAATGGTTGCTCCTGTTACATCTTCTATTAAACAATAATCGGCGTTTACATTTCCACTTCCGTAAATGTCATTCCCACTAGCTGTTGCTGTATTATCTGCTACCAACACATTTACCATATCAATTGTTCCGCTGTATATATATATACCACCTCCATATTTTGCTGAATTATTTGCAAAGGTAGAATTTGTGATTTTTAGGTTATCATTTGACCATATTGCACCACCGGACATGCCGCCAACACTATTGTCACTAAAAGTACAATTACTTATTAATGCGCTATCAGAAATATTCTGAAAATAAATAGCTCCTCCTCCATAACTTGATGAAACTGTTCCGTTAACCACAAAATTATTGGAGAATGTAGTGTTTTCAGCAACAAAATTTCCATAATTTAAATAAATAGCACCTCCACGATTGCTAGTAGTACGATTATTTTTTATTTCACAATTTTTTATTGTTAAATTACAATGTTGTAAATATATAGCACCGCCGTAAGATCCCACACTCCCGTTTTGTATGGTCATGTTTTGAAAACTTACATTCTTATAATTATTATAATCAAAAGACATATGGAACAAACGATAGTTCGCTGTTGCGGGATTGGCATTTGCCTGAATAATAGTTTTTCCTGCACCCTGACCAATAAAAGTAAGAGCCTTATTTACATTTATCTCATTTGTAACTGTGAACGTTTCATCTGAAATAATAATAACATCACCATCTTTAACCTCTTCATCAGCAACCGCTTCTGATATAGTTGTAAAATCACCACCAGTCGATGCCACATAATAATTATTGTGAAAATTAATTTTTAAATCTTCTTTGGTTGAGTAGAAAACTTCTTCTGCAGTAATTCCTGTAAAGGCGTTATCGGAAAAAGCAAATGTTAAATCATTAACATCTTCTGAACATGTGTTGCCTGTCAATACAACAGCTAATGTGGTATCGCTTTTGCGAGTTACTACTGCTGTTAAACCAACCGGTAAATTTGTAAGGGTTACTTTTCCTTCGGCTACAAAATCCTCATCATTAACACCCGAAAAAGTAGCAGAACCTGCCGGAAAGAAATAACGAATAACCAAAGTGTCTGAATTATCAATTGAACCATCGTTAACTAAAGATTCTTTAAATGTGGTTTTTTCATAATACAAACTATTATGTGGATACACCCGAACTGCATTATCGCCCCATCCTTCCATTGGAGGAAAATCAGAATTTTCATAATTTCTTTCTATCGGGCAAAATCCTATGTCAGGAGCTAAATTAGATTCATCATCACTGTCGATTATCACCCACTGAACATTATCGGAACATCCACGGTATCCTAATAATAGAGAATCTCCTTTAGAAAAGAATGGCTTATCTTTAAAATATCCGGCTGACACATAAGTACCATTAATTTCAGGGTTATTAACTGCATTAAAAACTTCATATTTCATAATGAAGACAACACCAATATCATTTTTTAAATAATTAATTATAACTCCGGCATTTCCATCAGTAAAGGCACTATTCTGAAACTCAAAAGTAAGGTCGTCAATATTATCAGAAAAACGATGGTTGCTGGCAGCTCCTGTAAATTTAACCGTAAGTGTTGTGTCGCCTGTTCGGGTAGCAATAGCAGTTAATCCTGCCGGTAAGTTAGACACAAAAATTTTGCCATCTGCAATAAAATCATCACCATTATTTCCTGTAAATTTATTTCCTCCTGAAGGGAAAAAATATGTTAATGCTAAGGTATCATCTATGGTTCCATCGTCTGAAAGCGATTCTCTAATATTATTAGAATTATATAATATTGAATTATGTGGATACACCCGAACTGCTTCATTTTCCCAACCATTCAATGGAGGTAGGTCACCATCAACATATGTTCTACTTAGCGGGCAATATCCTCCTGCTACATTGTTATCAAGATCACCATCAACAATTACCCATTTTGTATAACAACCCCTATAACCTAAACGGTATTCTCCGTTTGAGAATATTGGTTTCCCATTAAAGGTTCCTGATGAAACATAAGTTCCGTTCATTCCCGGTTCATCTATTGCATCAGAAACTTCATATTTCATAATAAAAACTACATCAACATCATTTTTTAAATAATTTTCAACTTCTGTAGTATCACCATTGACAAATGCACTGTTTTGAAATTCAAAGCTTAGGTTGTTAATATTATCTAAAGCTCCATGACTGACGGCATTACCTGTAAATTTAATTGTAATTGTTGTGTCGCTTGTTCGGGTAGCTATAGCAGTAAGACCTGAAGGTAAATTCGAAATAAGAATTTTACCATCTGTTACAAAATCATCACCATTATTTCCTGTAAATTTATTTCCTCCTGAAGGGAAAAAATATGTTAGTGCAAGAGTATCATTTATCGAGCCATCGTCAGTAAGCGATTCGGTAATACAATTAGAATTATATAATATGTAATTATGAGGAATTACATAAATTGTTTCGGAATAATCTCGGTCGTATCCGCCAACAGCCCATCCGTTATAAGGAACAACATCACTAACAACTCCTGTTGAATACAACGGACAATATCCTTCCTCAACGTTGTTGTCGTCATCGCCATCAACAATTACCCATTTAGAACCACAACCTCTGTAACCCAACCTGTACTCTCCTTTTGAATATACAACGTTCCCATTGTTTTCACCGGTTGAAAAATAGGTTCCGTTTACTTCCGGTGTTGATATTGCATCTATTACTTCATACTTTTTCCAGAATAAAATACTAATGTCACTTTTTAAGTAATTATTAATTTCTGCTACATCATCATTAACAAACGCTGTGTTTTGAAATTCAAAACTTAGGTTGTTAATATTATCTAAATAGTTGTGACTTTCGGCATTACCTGTAAATTTAACTGTTAGTGTTGTGTCGCCGGTTCGGGTAGCTATAGCAGTTAGCCCTGCCGGTAAGTTAGACACAAGAATTTTGCCATCTGTAATAAAATCATCTCCGTTGGTTCCTGTAAACTTATTATTGTCTGCAGGAGCAACAAATGATATCATAATTGAATCGTCTATTGAACCGTCATCTAACATAGATTCGAGAACTCTATTCTTATTATAAAAAATAGTATTCGTTGGAGAAATGTAAATTGTATCTGAAGAACCACCTCCTTCTCCTCCATCATACCATCCCTCTGCCGGAATATTATCTCCATCTATTGCTGTTGAATATTCGGGACAGCTACCACCGGAGCTTGTCACTAAAACCCATTTTGCACCACATCCTCTATAATTAATATTATAATTCCCATTTGTATAATATGGTTTTTGATTAAAAAGACCGGTTAAAAGAAATATGTCGTTTACTTCAACATTTTCTGTTGCATCAAAAACAATATATTTTTCCATAAACATTATTTTCAAATCAGTCTTTGTTGAATTCTCTATTTCTGAAGCATCTCTGTCGGCAAAAGCAGAATTTTGAAAAGCAAATGTTAAATTGTCTATATTGTCATTTTTTGTGTGATTAGTTGCTGCTCCTGTAAAAATTGCCATTAAAGTAGTATCACTAGTTCGCTTTACAACAGGAGTAATACCTGCAGGCAAGTTATTCACAACAAGCTTTCCTGTTGCAACAAAATCTTCGTCGTTTGCTCCTGTAAAGGGATTTTCGGGTGAGTATAAAAGTATATTCACAGTATCTTTAAAGTGGCCATCGTCAGAAGCAGCCTCAACAAACACATTTTTATCATAAGCTATACTGTTTATTTTAGCAACAATTATTGGATTGCCTGCAGATGCATCTCTCAAATACCCTTTATGCCATCCTTCGTTTGGGGGTAAATCACCATCTATACTTGTTGAATAGTAAACCGGCGAAGACGGCTTTCCTGCATAATCTTTCATAACAACCCATTTCATTGCAGATCCGGAAATTTTAACAGTCCTTTTCAATGTAAATCCGTCGTAATAGACCAATTTGCAAGAACCATTAGAGTAATAAGGCTTGCCATTTTCTGTGCCTTTTTCAAGATAAATTCCATTTACATCAGGATTGGCTGCTCCTGATATTAAATACTGAGCATGTGCATTTGTTATAATTGTTACAAAAAACAATAACAAAAAATAAAAACGTTTAAAATTTCTCATAATGTTAATTTGTTAAATTAAAAATTTGATTTATTTATTTTGTTGTAATTCTCGTGGTTCTTTAGAAACAGCAACAACTGTTGGAGCAGGATTTAGACTTCCTTTTCCGCATCCTTTTTCCCAACCTGTTTTCGGTGGTAATTTTGTGTCTTTTTTGTTTCTATAAAAATTTCCTTTTTTCGATTTTATCATCCACTTTGCATGGCATCCTTTGTAGAATAAGGTATATTCCCCTTTTACATATTTAGTTTTTCCTTGCACTTTACCAGATGGAACATAAATACCATTTACATCGGGAGTTCCTGCTCCTTTAACTTCATAGTTTTGTGCAAAAAGATTTGAGTTAAATAAAAATAGAATAAAAAAAATTGTCAATATTTGTTTCATAGGAAATTGTTTATTTAATTATTAAAAAAAATAATCTTTAAAGAAAAAAAAAAAAAATGTTTTTAACAAATCTACAAAATCCAATCATTCAGTTAGCAGATACAGAAATAAGTTCGGGATGACGAGTTGTTTTAAGGTACTAAGTGGTTATACCGGATATTTTTCCCTACCGATAAAAAAAACCCTCGTAGGATTATAAGTTAAATTCCCGAAAAGGATTGAACAATAATAGCCCAATATGAAATGCATGGGAGTGTAATACGAAATAAAAAAAGAACCCTTAAATGGGCTCAGTTATTATAATTACAAATCTATCTACTTGATAATTGATAA
>QMPG01000194.1 GCA_003648455.1 Bacteroidota bacterium | reverse complement strand
TAGATAGTGGGGTGCAAAGCGGGAAACCCCGATTTAGTAATACCCAAATTTGGGGTTAATGAAATTCCCAAATTTGTTGGTATTACTTAATCGTAGAAAATTAATGAATTTTCCGGGTTAATTAAATTCATTATTTATTATTGAAATTTGTAAAAAAAGCTTGCTCAATAATTTAGAAATTATAATGTTTATTGTAATTTTGTAGATTGAGTTAAATTTTGAACTTTTAAATAATATAAAACATGAAAAAAAATAAAAAGTTTATTACATGTGATGGTAACTATGCTGCTGCACATATCGGATATATGTTTAGCGATGTAGCTTGTATTTACCCAATTACACCATCATCAACAATGGCAGAATATATTGATGAGTGGTCAGCACATGGTCGAAAAAATATTTTTGGAGACACAGTTAAAGTTGCAGAAATGCAATCGGAAGGTGGAGCATCCGGTGCGGTTCATGGTTCATTACAAGCTGGAGCATTAACCTCTACATATACAGCTTCTCAAGGACTATTGTTAATGGTTCCAAATATGTATAAAATGGCAGGAGAATTATTACCTGCAGTTTTTCATGTAAGTGCAAGAAGTATTGCAGCACATGCTCTTTCAATTTTTGGCGATCATAATGATATTTATGCAGCACGACAAACAGGTTTTGGTTTTCTCGCTACAGGTAGTGTACAAGAAATAATGGATTTAGCAGGTGTAGCTCATCTTTCATCTATTAAATCTCGTATTCCTTTTGTTCATTTCTTCGATGGTTTTAGAACTTCACACGAAATTCAAAAAATTGAAGTTATTGATACAGAAGATATGTCAAAATTACTTGATTTTGAAGCTGTACAAAATTTTAAAAATAAAGCTTTAAATCCTGAACACCCTGTAACAAGAGGAACAGCTCAAAATCCTGATATTTATTTCCAAGCTAAAGAATCTGCAAATAAATTTTATGACAATGTTCCTGATATTGTTGAAAATTATATGCAAGAAATTACAAAATTAACAGGTCGTGAATATCATCCATTTGATTATTACGGAGCTGAAGATGCTGAAAACATTATTGTAGCAATGGGTTCTGTAACCGATACTATTAAAGAAGTTGTTGATTACTTAGTTGCCAAAGGAGAAAAAGTTGGATTAATTGCAGTTCACCTTTATCGTCCATTTTCTGAAAAATATTTCTTTAGAGCATTACCAAAAACAGTAAAAAGAATTTCTGTTTTAGATAGAACTAAAGAACCCGGAGCAACTGGAGAACCATTATATCTTGATATTAGAGATATTTTTTATGAAAAAGAAAATAAACCTTTAATTGTTGGTGGTAGATATGGTTTGAGTTCTAAAGATACAACTCCTTCTCAAATTATTTCAGTATATGAAAACTTAAAACAAAAAGAACCTAAAAATGGTTTCACTCTTGGTATTGTTGATGATGTAACATTTAAATCATTACCATTGTTACCCGCTGTTAATGTTGCTCCTGAGGGCAATTTCGCTGCTAAATTTTATGGTTTAGGTTCTGATGGTACTGTTGGTGCTAATAAGAATTCAATTAAAATTATTGGTGGCACAACCGATAAATATTGCCAGGCATATTTTGCATATGATTCAAAGAAATCAGGAGGTTTCACAACTTCACATTTAAGATTTGGAGATATTCCTATTCGTTCAACTTATCTTGTAAATTCTCCGGATTTTGTTGCTTGTCATGTTCCTTCATATATTTATAAATATGATGTATTGAAAGGTTTGAAAAAATCGGGTTCATTCTTATTAAATAGTATTTGGGACGTAGAAGAAACTAAAAAGAATCTTCCTGACAACATGAAAAAATATTTAGCTGAGAATGATATTAATTTTTATATCATTAATGCGACTAAATTAGGTGAGGAAATAGGTCTTGGTACTCGAACAAACACCATAATGCAATCAGCTTTCTTTAAAATTGCAGAGGTTATTCCTTTCGAAAAAGCAGTTGATGAGATGAAAAAGGCTATTGTTAAGTCTTATGGTAAAAAAGGCGAGAGCATTGTTAATATGAACTATGCTGCTGTAGATGCAGGTGGTCAAAACATTGTTAAAGTAGAAGTTCCTCAAGAATGGAAAAATATTGAAGTTAAAGAAGTTAAACAAGATAGAAATGTTCCTGATTTTATTAAGAATGTTTGCGATCCAATTAATGCACAGAATGGTGATAGTTTACCGGTAAGTGCTTTTGTTGGAAGAGAAGATGGAACTTTCCCATCAGGAACAACCGAATACGAAAAAAGAGGTGTTGCAGTAAGTGTACCTGAGTGGAATGTTGATAATTGTATTCAATGTAATCAATGTGCTTATGTTTGTCCTCATGCAGCTATTCGTCCATTCTTACTAGATGAGAATGAGTTGAAAAATGCTCCTGAAGGAACAAAAACAAAAAAAGCTATTGGTAAAGGATTAGACGGATTACAATTTAGAATTCAAGTAAGTCCTCTTGATTGTACTGGCTGTGGTAGCTGTGTTGATGTTTGCCCTACTAAAGACAAATCATTAGTCATGAAACATCTTGAAACTCAACAAGATGAGATTGAAAGATGGGATTATATGGCAAACAAAGTTACATATAAAGATAAAATTTTACCTAAAACAAATGTTAAAGCAAGTCAATTTGCTCAACCATTATTTGAATTCTCAGGAGCTTGTGCAGGTTGTGGTGAAACTCCTTATATTAAATTAATTACTCAATTATTTGGTGAGAGAATGCTTGTAGCAAATGCAACAGGTTGTTCTTCTATTTATGGTGGTTCTGCACCTTCAACTCCATATTGCGCAAGCAAAGAGAATGGACACGGACCTGCTTGGGCAAATTCATTATTTGAAGATAATGCTGAGTATGGTTTTGGTATGGCTACCGGTATTGATAAATTTAGAAGCAGAATTGAAGATTGATGAAATTAGCATTAGAAGGTAATCTTTCTTCAGATATTAAAGATGCTTTTAATGAGTGGATTGAAGGTAAAGACAATGCTGAAAAATCAGAAATAGCTTCTGCAAAGGTTATTGAATTACTTGAAAAAGATAAGTCGGATATTGCAAAAGACATCTTGAAATTAAAACAATATTTAGTTAAGAAATCTGTATGGATTTTTGGTGGTGACGGATGGGCTTATGACATTGGATATGGTGGATTAGATCACGTTCTTGCTTCAGGTGAAGATGTAAATGTTTTAGTTGTTGATACTGAGGTTTATTCTAACACAGGTGGTCAATCATCTAAAGCTACACCAACAGCAGCTGTTGCAAAATTTGCTGCTTCAGGTAAAAAAGTTAGAAAGAAAGATCTTGGTAAAATGGCAATGTCTTATGGTTATGTTTATGTTGCACAAGTTGCAATGGGAGCTAATCAAGCACAGTATTTAAAAGCTGTTAGAGAAGCAGAAGCTTATAACGGACCTTCTATAATTATTGCTTATGCACCATGTATTAATCATGGATTAAAAGCAGGTATGGGTAAAACTCAAACTGAAGAGAAAAGAGCTGTTCAATCAGGTTACTGGCATCTTTACAGGTTTAATCCTGAAATGGAAAAAGAAGGAAAGAACCCATTTACTCTTGATTCAAAAGAACCTAATTGGGATGAATTCCAAAATTTCTTATTAGGTGAGGTAAGATATTCTTCATTGCAAAAATCATTCCCTGAAGAAGCAAAAATTTTATTTGCAGAAGCAGAGAAAGACGCTAAATGGAGATATAACAGTTATAAACGATTACAAGCTTTAGATTTTTCTGAGTAAGAGAGATTTATTGAAAATAATTATACTAAAAAAGAGGCTTTTATGCCTCTTTTTTTTGTTTAAATATTCGATATTTCGAATTTGTAATCAGATTTTTTTAAATTATCATTAGTAAATAAAGCTTTCGGATTAGATGTCCGAAAGAGCGGTTTTTTTTCGGTACCCCTCTACTTGTCGGGGAGAAAGCTTAAAAAAACCTGCCAGGTTTGGGGCATTAAAAGCCGTAGGTTTAAAACGTTGGTAATCTGAATTATAGAAAACTTGGCAGGTTTAAGCGAGAATTAATAGATCCTGAAACAAGTTCAGGATGACGTTGTTCTGGATGACCTGATAATTTTTCTTCCGAACACTATTAATTACAAATCCGAAAGAGCTTGATTTAATAATGTAATAAATTAAGCACTTTGAGTTGCTACTTTTCTGTCAACTTTTTTAATTAATCCTTGCAATACTTTTCCGGGACCAACTTCAGTAAAAGAGTCCGCACCGGCAGCTAACATATTTTTAACAGTTTGTGTCCATCTAACAGGAGATGTTAGCTGAGAAATTAAATTTTGTTTTATTATTGCAGGATCGTCAGTTGGTTTTGCATTAACATTTTGATAAACCGGACAAATTGGTTTATTAAAATTAGTTGAGTTAATGGCATTTTCTAATTCAACTCTTGCCGATTCCATTAATGGTGAATGAAAAGCACCACCAACAGCAAGTTTAATTGCACGCTTTGCACCTAATTCGGTAAGTTTCTCAACAGCCAAATCAATGCCTTTTATTGAACCTGAAATAACTACTTGTCCCGGGCTGTTATAATTTGCAGGAATAACCACCTCGTCAATTTCAGAGCAAACTTTTTCAACAACTTCATCTTCCATACCAATAATTGCAGCCATTGTTGATGGTTCTTTTTCACATGCTTTTTGCATTGCCATTGCTCGTTTTGAGACTAATATTAATCCGTTTTCAAATGATAATGTTTTATTTGCAACTAAAGCCGAAAATTCGCCAAGTGAGTGACCTGCAACCATATCAGGAGCAAAATCGTTAAGAGTTTCGGCTAAAATTACTGAGTGCAGAAAAATTGCAGGTTGAGTAACTTTTGTTTGTTTAAGGTCTTCGTCAGTTCCATTAAACATTAATTCGGTAATGTTAAATCCTAATATTTTGTTTGCTTTTTCAAAAAGATTTTTTGCTAAGTCTGAATTGTCGTAAAGGTCTTTACCCATTCCAACAAATTGAGCCCCTTGACCGGGGAAAACATATGCTTTCATTTTTTAACTTTTAATAATTATTAATGCAAAAGTAAGAAAAAAATATATTTGCAATATCAATATTTTGATTTATATTGTAATAATTTTAAAATCAGTTTTATTACAAACAATTTATTTAAATATTTTATCAATAAATTAATAGTTAAACAAAACCTTTTTATTATGAAAAAATTTTATTTAACCAACTTACTGCTTTTATTATTTGTAATAAGCTCTTATTCGCAATTATTTACAATTGGGAATTTTGGAATTGGCTACCTTGATCTTGGTATAAAAACAGGAACAACAATATCGTCTGTAAAAAAAGAATTACCATCAGGTATGGAACAAAAAGTTAAAATGGGATTTCAAATTGGTGCAATAGGAAATTTCGGTATAACAGAAAAACTCTCAATTCAATCGGAATTAGTTTACTCTCAAAAGGGCGATGTTATTGAAGCTTATGGAACAGAAGCCAAGACAAGAGAGAATTTTTTCGGTATTCCGATTTTAGCAAAATTTAAATTTATACAAATTGGGAAGATGAAACTTTATGCTAATGGTGGCACATATACAAATGTTTTAGTAGGAGGAAAAGTAATTTACTCAGATGGAGAAGAGTATCACCTTGAAGACTCAAGATATAAAACCGTGGATTTTGGTTTAAATATCGGAGCCGGTTTTGAATATGATTTAAAAGATGGTGATTTGCTTTTTGATTTAAGATATGATTTTGGAGTTATCGATTCTGATAAAATTGAAACAGGTAGAAACACAAATAGATCTCTTGGTATTACTTTAACCTATGTTTATGATATTAATGATATAATAGCTTTCTCAAGAAAACATATCTTTAAGAAGTCAAACAATTATGACGAAGATGCAGGTGTAGAGCTTGAGGGTGAAAAAAAAGTTAGCGAAGAATAATAAATATTATGGTTTTACTACAGATGATAGTTTTTATTATATTTATCCAATATTATAAGATAAAATAAATCCCGAATATTCGGGATTTATTTTATTATGAAATATCTTATGACAGTTTTGTCCCTATTAAATGCATAAACTCTTGTCGAGTTGAATTGCTTTTAAGAAATTCGCCTGTAAAAGCAGATGTTGTTGT
>QMPG01000193.1 GCA_003648455.1 Bacteroidota bacterium | reverse complement strand
GTTAATTATATTTGTATAAAAAATAACAATAATTTTTATTTTGCAATTATGTCTTCTTCTCGTTGATGTTCTTTTCGTAACAAGTCATTAATAATTTTAACAGGATTAAAAGTAGTAATTGGGACTTCTGTGAAAATAGTATTCCAATCAGACATTGCTCCATTCCATAATCCCGGGAGTTCTTGTGCTTTTAGTTCAACTCCATCTTTTGTTTTGTGAGAAATAAAGCCTGTTGTTTTATCTACAAATTTGGTTAAATCAAACTTATTTCCTTTATAATCTCTAACACCACAAACAATATCAACAGGATTAAAATGCGTAGATTTATTTATTATGTTTATCTGTTTTTTATCATCTTTATTAAATTGTGAGCTTTCTACAATTTGAAGAGAAGTCGTTTTGTCTTTATTTTCGACCCAGTATGGTCCACCTCCGGGCTCTCCTTCATTCTTAACCATACCGCAAACCCTAATAGGTCGATTTAATTTACTAATAAAATAGTTAATTTTTTCTTCTTTTTTCAACTTATCGAAATCCAAATTAGGAATAACACACAATTTTTTTTGAATAAAATTATCTATTTCGTCTATTAGTTTACTATCAACTTTCGACTTTTTCTCTAAGTTCTTGAGATAATTGAAGATTTTATTTTGATAACATAATAAAAGTCCTGCTAATACTTTTTTATAGAAATAAGTATCGTCTTTTAAACTATCTAGAACAACATTATCAATATTTTTTATGAAAATAATATCAGCATCTATTGTGTTTAAATTTTCAATTAATGCGCCATGACCACCAGGACGAAAAAGCAATGATTTGTCGTCATTTCTAATTGGCTTATTATTCATATCCACAGCAATAATATCTGTAGATGGTTTTTGTTCAGAGAGAATAATATTATATTTTACATTAAATGCTTTTTCATAAGCTTTCTTTATCTTCTTTAAATACTTACTAAATAACTGCTTATGTTCTGGAGAAATTGTAAAACAAATATTTACATTTGAATTAGACGCACAGTAATTTGCTCCTTCAACGAGATGCTCTTCTACTGGTGTTCTGTTTCCTTCCTTATAACGATGGAATAATATTAAACCTTTAGGTTTATTCCCGTAATTAAGTCCTTTCTTGGTTAGGATACATTCAATAATTCTATAATACTCATTCTCTTCAATTTGATCTGTAAGAGTATATTTTTTTGAAAATAGATATTTCTTTAGTTTATCATAAAAAGCGAAATCCGTTATGTGTTCAAAAAAATAATAAATAGATTCAAAGCTCCTGTCTGAGATAATCTCTAAATATTCTTCCTGAGTACCATTATAGTTATTGTAATAATTAAAAAGCTTTCGAAATAATCTTGTGGCAGCTCCCGATGCAGGTACAAATTTTACAATATTTTTAGAATTAATACTATCTTCGAAAAGCTTAATGTATTTCTTTTTTCTTCATCTTTCAATAATAATACACCATTTTTAATAATTGCAGGCTTAATTATATTTAAAAAAGGAAAGCCATTCGAAAAATTAGTTATTTGTTCTTGAATGGTTTGTAAAGATATTCCCTTATTTTTTAACTGTTGTTTGTCTTTTTTAGTAAACATTTTAAGATATTTTAAAATTCAACTTTCAAAGTTATAAATATATTATTAATATTCAAACTTATCCACAAAGCACGAACAATCAATTAATTAACAAACATTAAAAGCAATAGTAAAAAAGCTAAAATACTGAACATCAGCACAATTAGCAATTCGTAATAATAAAAAAATATATAGATTATTTTACAGAAAAAATATTGCTACACCAATAACAGAAATAATTGCTCCAATTATCTCAATAAATTTTACTTTTTCTTTAAAAAAAATAATTGATGGCGGTATAATTAAAATTGGAACAATTGACATTATTGTAGCAGCAATGCCGGTTGATGTGTATTTAATAGATAATAAAGAAAAAGCAACTCCCAGAAATGGACCAAAAAGAGAACCCAAAAAGATAAATGCCATTGCTTTATTATTTTTTAATGCAGGCATTACTCTGTTCCATCTTTTCAGGAAAGAAAAAACTATTGCGACACCAATAAACCCGACAAGTACTCTTATTTGTGTAGAAGCAAATGCATCGTAGTCTTTCATTCCGTATTTACTAAGAACAAGTCCCGAAGCTTGTCCTACTGCACCAATAAATGCAAGAAGCAAACCTATTGCTGAATAAGAAAATTTAATTTTTTTCTTATTTTTCTTATCTCCGTTTTTCTGTAAAATAACTAAAGCAATTCCCAGCATTGTTAAAAACATACCAAGAGTATTTAGCATAGTAAAATGTTCGCCCATTATTAGCCAACCCAACAATGCTGTGATTGGTGGTGCAAGTGACATCATTAACATTGATATGCGAGCTCCTACTTTTACATATGCTTGAAGCAGACAAGTATCGCCAATAACAAATCCCATAACAGCCGATAATGACAACCATATCCATTGGTGCATTCCGGCATCTGTTGGGAAGAAAAGACCTTTGGTAAAATAGCAATAAATTCCTAAGAATATGAAAGCTGCAAAAAGTCTAAACAAATTTACGGTAAAAGAACCAATTTTCTTCCCTGCAAATTCAAAAGAAATTGCTGTGATTGTCCAAAAAAAAGCTGTGGCTAGCGCTATAAATTCGCCATAATGAGATTGAAACATTTATGTTTTTTTCATTAAAAAAATGTATCACAAAAATAACATTATAAATGAATTGTTTATTTTTTATCGATAAAATTTTGAATTAATATACCTGAAACAATAAATATTAATCCAATATAAGTTGTGTAATAAATTGTTTCTCCAACTATAAAATGAATAAAAATGAGGGAAACAAACGGACACAGATATACAAGATTACAAATCTTGGCATTTGAGTGGCTTATTTGCAAAGCTTTCATCCAAAGAAAAAAAGTGATTCCCATTTCGAACAATCCTGCATAAACAGAAGCTGATAGTGCAGGAAACTCAGGGATAATAATTTTAGAAAATGAAATATTGGCAATAAAAATAAAAACAAATCCAAAACTGAAACTCAAAAATAATTTTATTGCTTCGTCGTTCTTGTCTTTAACATTAATAATCCAATAAAAAGCCCATATTATTGAACTCCCGAGAGCCAAAAATACTCCAAATGCATTATCAATATGAAAACTGCTATAGTTACCTTGTAGTGAAATTATTATAACTCCAAAAAAACTGATAAATATTGCTCCTATACTTTTTAACGAAATTTTTTGTTTCAAAAATATTATTGATAACAAAACAAGCATTATTGGCCATGTAAAATTTAATGGTTGAGCAATTTGTGCCGGTAATATTGAATAAGCTTTGAAAAGAATGAGATAGTAAAAAAAAGGATTGAAAAAACCTGTAACAATATATCTTAAATAATCCTTAACAGTTAATTTTTTTAGTAGATAAAGTTTCCCCTGAATTATTATGATAACAAACAATGTTATAGTTGCAACAAGAGATGAATAGAATAATAACTGAAAAAAGTTGATTGAATTAAGAGCAATTTTGAAAGCTGTTGCTACAGTTGACCAAAAAACTACAGCCGGTATTGCATATAAATATGCTTTTTTTTGATTATCCATAAATGCAATTCTTAAAGCTCAACTTTTTGCAAAATACTAGAAAAAGTAACATAATTATTTGTGAATTTATCATAAAACATTTTGTCAAATTTTTGAAAATATTTTTCATTAAACTCATTATAATCATCAATACTTCTTATTGAGTGTTGTAACGAAAAAGTAATACCTCCCATTTCTTCCTCAACAAGAACTTCAAATAAATTTACTTCAATAAATAATCTCGTATCAATAATTTTCGGAATATACTTTTGCTTTATCCAATTAATAAAATCATCAACAATATCATCATTAACATTAATTGTTGTGTTATAAATAATCATAATAATATTTATTAATTAATATTTTGAAATAAAGAATCATTCGAGCAAATCACCTCTGAGTGAACGAAATCGCTTGCGAGCTTGAATAACATAAATACTTCCCGGATAATCTGTCAATACTCTTTTATATAGTTGCTGCGCTTTTTGTTTATCTTGTAGATGATTGTCGTAAATTTGAGCTAAATTAAAAAGTGCATTGTCAGCCCAAACGTCATAAGAATAAGTATCGACAATTTTCTTAAAATTTTTGGCAGCTTTATTGTATTGTTTATTCTTGAGATAAATTGTTGCTTTTTTAAAAATTACATCATCAATAATTGAGTTTGTAGGAAACTGCATTAGAATTGAATCGAGAGTTAATAATGCAAGAGAATCTTTATTTCGAAAAAACAGTAAATCTGCACGCGAGTACATTTCTAAAGACGCATTAACTGTATCTTCTTCCGAATTATCGCTAATTAACAAAGAAAGTTGACATGCATCGTTTGCAATTAATTTAGATGTGCTTGCTTTTAAAACATCTAATTGAGCTTGAGCCCATTTAAAATTTCCCAAGTAATAAGCTAATTTTGATTTCCGGAACTTTGCTTCATAACCAATAGGGTTATTTTTGTTTGAGCGTTCAACCTGAGCATAAATTAATGTTGAGTTCCACATATCGCCTGAGTACAAATATACATCGGCTAATTCTAACTTACACTTTGCCAACAATCGTGAATTGGCTCTTTTAATTTTTAATGAATTGCCTAATGTTTTAATTGCTTTTTCAGATTCATTTAAATAAAAAGCCTGTAAGTGAGCTAATTTTATTGATAATTCAATAGCTTCATCATTCTCGCCAAGAACAAAAATTGTATTAATAAAATTATTCTCTAAACTAATTAAATCATCTTGATTAAAATTATTCTTGTTTGTTAATTTCTTATAAATAACCTCTACCTGCTCTTTTTTTGCAATTAAAAAATATCCAAAATTTACTCCTTTATCAACAACATACTGATATGCACTAACTGCCACATCATAATTTTCGTTTGAGCTTGCCAAACGTGCCAAAGCAATTAATCGTTCACCATTTTCATTATTTCTTAAATCTAATGCTTTGGCCTGAACCATTGCATTTTCAAAATCTTTCTCCTGAATATAAAGCCAAATTAACAATTCGTTAAAAACTGTTTTGTCTGCTTGTTTTTGTATTCTTTTTATTAATGCAGTTTTTAACAACGCTCTTAAACTATTATCAACATCGCCATAAACTGCTGATTGTAATCGATTTTGAACTGTTTGCAGATACATTTCACTTATGCTTAACATATTGAGATATTGCTCAATCATCTTGGCAAAATTTCTTTGATAATAGTATAGATTTGCGAGTTCAAAATTAAACAAATCTTTGTCGTTTAACAGTTTTTTTCCTTTAAGATAAGCTTTCTCGGCATAATCATATTCTCGTTTCACGATAAACTTACTTGCCACAACTGAAATTTGATTCTCATTGGCAGGTAATTTTTTTATCACATAATCGTACCGGTCTTTTGCTTTTGAAAGTTTGTTTTGAAGTTTATATAATGAACCTAATTCAATATAATAAGGTAATTTGTTGCGTTTCTTTTTTAATTGTTTTTTTATAACTTTTTCGGCTAACTCATAATCTTGCAATCCTATTAAACAATTAACATAATATCTGTAGTAAACTGAGGATTTATTTTTTTCATATAATTTTTGGTATAATACCGATGCTTTCTCAAAATCATTATTCCTATAGTATTGATATGCAAGCTGAGTATCCGACGATTTATTCTGTGTATAAGCAGTTATACTAAATAATGATAAAAATAATATGAAAAAAAATCTCTTTACAGCCATTGATTTCGTAAAGTTTAAATTTAAAAGTAAGCAATACCTGACAGGTTTCTCTAATTATTTAACAGAAAGATGGAACACGCTGTAATATTTATAAAACAAACCTGTCAGGTATTTATCTATATATTTAAAACTTTTGATAATTCTTAATTCTTAATTTATATTAGTCCACTTGTTACATGGAATACACGAATATTTTTTTGACACTAATTTCACTAATTAGTGTCCATCCGTAAAGTAATGAAATTTAATTCAAACTGTCATTTCGAGCGATAGCGAGAAATCTTGTTCCCTTACTGTGAGCGAGTTAGATTTCTCGCTATCGCTCGAAATGACAACAATG
>QMPG01000192.1 GCA_003648455.1 Bacteroidota bacterium | reverse complement strand
GATAGTGGGGTGCAAAGCGGGAAACCCCGATTTAGTAATACCCAAATTTGGGGTTAATGAAATTCCCAAATTTGTTGGTATTACTTAATCGTAGAAAATTAATGAATTTTCCGGGTTAAGTCAGATTAAAATAATTTTGGGTTTTAGATATGTGATTTTAGAATTTAGATTTTCACAGAAGACAATTTGAAATAGCTCCTTATTCAACAAGGTAAATCTAAAATAATAGCAGAGATAAGCTGTAAATTACTGCTCAAAGAAGAAGTCCTGTAACTCATAAATATCTTCAACAGTTAGGTTACTGCTAAAATCAAACAAACTATCAATAGCTTTTTGTAATTCATCTACAGAAATATAATTATCTTGATTCAAGTCAAGCTTTTTAAATTTAGCAGGAATTTTATTATATTTTTTCTCCGATTTGCTTGTTTTATGTTTATAATGGCGAACTTCTGCACGATTAATTGCATCTGGGTCATATAATAATGCAATTAAATGAGAATCAATAATTCTAATACCATTTGAGCCAACAGCAACTGAGTTTAAAAGAGTGTTTGGCTGCTTGTCAAGATAATTTGGAACCCCATCATTATCATCATCTAAAGCACATCCTTTGAAATCAACTTTTGCTTCTGGTACAGTTTTAGGACATTCATCGTTAAAGTCATCAACGCCATCATGATCTTCATCTTTTTTATCGGTAACAGTAAATTTAAGATTTTTGAATTTTTCAACTGCAACAATCTCATCAGCTGGTGAAAAAAGGTCGATTCTTAAAGAAGCATACGAATATAAAAAAGCATCATTCTTAAATATACCTGAGCCTTCTTTTACATTATCGATAAAATCGGTAAAAGAAAAATGATAAGTATTTCCGAAACGTAAAGTAACTCTATCTGAGACTGTAACGTTTGCTCCAACATCAACAGGAATACCAAAACTCATTAAGGAATATTTTCCGTATCCATATAAGTCAAGGTCACGCAAATCAGTTTCAAATTTATAATCTCTTGAAGTTAATCTGCCAGAATTGTCTCTTATTGTACTATTTGGGAGATATTCATAAGTGCTTCCATCTTCATTGTAAATATCTCCTTTAGGGTTAAATTGGATAGCTTCTACTCCTAATGAAACGAATGGGGATATTGGACGTTTCCTTTTTAGTAAATGATTAAAATTGTATGTAAGACTTGCTCCACCTACAAAAATATCTGTTTCGAAGTTAATATTTTCTGAAGGAGTTAAAGATGTTTGATTTCCGTTAAGCTTGCCAAATGTTGCAAAAAAATTAAAATCAAGGCATTTACTAATATTCCTTGAAATAGTTGCATTGGTTGCAAATTTCCCGTGAAATGGGCTTAAAAATTTATTTTGAATATCGCCAACAAAGGTAAAAACTCCACGACCTACCGCAATAACAGGTTTGAATGCAGAGTTGGGCAACTCTTCCTCTTCTTCATCTAAAAGCAAAGTTTCATAATCTTCATCAATTTCTTGTTCTTGTGAAAAAAGATTATAAGTAATAAATATTAATAAAGATATTATAAATAGTTGTTTAAACTTCATTAGTTAAAATTAATTAAATTATAGGCTTTTTTCATAATCGGCTATAGTAATCTGTTTTTTTAAGATTAATAATTATTATTGTTTGCCGACAAAAAATTGAAATTAAAAAAAAATCCTATTTCAGCCTATAATTTTCAATTTCTAATTTCATTCTATTAGAGATAAAGCAATATCAGATAATTAATTTAAATCGTAACTAAAAAGATGTAATTATTGATACCACTTTTGATTTGCAATCATTAATGCTTCCTGAACAGTTATTCTTTGTCCGTTGTTATATGCTGAAACAAAAGCATCGTTTATTGGTGTATTGTTCCAAATATATATTCTATAATTTCTTGCTTCTTTGTATTTAACGAATTCTCCAACAGTATATTTATGCCACCCCTGATGAATTTCAGTTTGAACATTATCTGTTATATTAAATTTCTTGAAATAGCTTGATTTTACAAGTTTGTGTCCGGCTGCAATTTGAACTCTGTATGTCACACCTTGCTCTGGTGTTGGGACACTAGTTACTTGTGGTTCTTTAGTAACTTTTTGCGTAACAGTTTTTTCGGTTTGTTTTTGTTCATTTCTTATTTCTTGTTTAGTTTCTTTTTCAGGCTCAACCTGAGTTTTTTCCTCTTTGTTTTCAGCTAAAAGTTCTGTTTGTGTTTGTTCTGTAGTTTCCTTAACAACTTCTTCTGTTTTTGTTTCTTGTGTTTCGGTTTGTTGAGGTTTTACTTCGGCAACTAACTTCTCTGTATCGAATTTAGATACATCAATATTTCTTTCGGCAATATCAATAATTTTAGTTCTTTCATTTTCGGCATATGAAAATGTTCCAGCAATTAAAAATGCTTGATCGGGAATTCCATTAATAGGAACAAGTTTATATGAAACTGTGAATTGAGGACTTGAAGGCATATTCATCCACATAAATTTCACAATATGATTTTTAAAAGTAAAAATTGAATTTTTACTTTTAATGCTAATTGCATTATATCCAACAGGAACTTGTTCTTGAATTTTTCCAAACTTATCAATGTCACCTTTGTTAATTAAAAGGTTAACAATTACTTCGTTGTTTTCGTTAAGATAAGGCTTTTGCCTGATACAATCGATATTTTTTAAGCTTACATTTTGGTATTTATACGAATTTTTTATTTCATAATCAGAACTTGCCATATCTCCGCCAACAACATTTATTGTAACGGCTTCTAACTCAGCACTAGAAACAACATTGTTTGCTATATATGAAAATTTACCTGTAAGATTAAATTCTCCTTTAACGGTTGTCCCTACCTGAACTGTATATGATATTTTAATATCTTTTTCAAAAGGGAGCTTCATCCATTGGAGTTTAACCTTTTGATTTTCAAAAACGAACTCGCCGTTTGCTGATTTTTTTTCAACTGCTTTAAAACCAACAGGTAAGTCTTGTTGAAAACGAGCAAATCCATCAATATCACCTTTATGTATAGTAATTTCAACAGTAAATTCACTGCCGGCTTTTACTTCTTTAGGGATATTAGGTGTTAAAGTAACATCTCCTTCACCAAAAAAAGTAAATGATGAAAAAACTCCTAATAAAATAGAGATTATTAGTTTATACATAATTCTATTGTTTAATTAAGTTTAATTAAGTTTAATTAAAATGTTAAAATTAAATAAAATATATAAAAAAACAAATAATTATTATTAATACAAAGGTATTTGTGACAGATTGTTATTTTTTTTTGATATTATTTTAGCTTTATTCCATTTTCTTCTATTGAAATAAGCTTTTTCTTATATAGTGCGCCGATAATTTTCTTATATGTTTTTTTGCTAATCCCAAACATATTGTAAATTGTTTCGGGAGAACTTTTATCTGAGATTGGAATAAATCCATTATTTTCTTTTAAAATGTCAAGGATTGTATTTAGTGAATCATCTACTTTTTCATAGCCTTTTTTGTAAAGACTAAGATCTATTTTTTTGTCTTCTCTTATTTTTTTTATATATCCTTTTATTTTTTGTCCTTTGGTTAGTGGTTGAAAAATCTCGTTTTTAAATATAACTCCCCAGTGAGTATTGTTAATAATTGCCTTATATCCAATATTAGTTTGTTTATCTATAATTAGGTTTACTTCTTGTCCTTCTTCATAATCTACAGGTTCTTTGTCAAGAAATTTATCCAATTTTGATGATGCTGCAATTCGCTCACTTTTTTCATCTAAATAAATGTAGACTAAATAAAATTCGCCTTCTTCCATTTTTTGTTTTTGTTGATTAAAGGGAACTAATAGATCTTTAATTAAACCCCAGTCAAGAAAGGCACCAAACTCATTAACGGCAACAACTTTTAAAAAAGCAAATTCCCCAACCATTGCATAGGGTTTCTCTGTAGTTGCAACAATTCGGTCTTCCGAATCCAAATATACAAAAACATCAACAAAGTCGTCAACTTTATAATTCTCCGTAAGATATTTTTTTGGCATTAATATTTCGCCATAATCTTCTCCGTCAAGGTATACGCCAAAATCAACTTCTCTTATTATTTGTAATTTGTTAAATTTCCCAATTTCTGTCATGTCAATAATTTTACTTAAAAGTATGCAAAGTTACTACTATTTATAATTAAAACTACTACCACCCAAAAATTCTCTGATAATTGATGTTGGAGGTATTTCTTCTTCTGAAATTGGAGTAAAATAGGAGAAGAATTTTAAAAGACGTGAAGCTTCATCAAATTCAGGTTTATCTGGCATAACTTCTTTCAGAATTGGTTCTACAAATTTTTTGAGCACTCCTAACTCATATACTAAAGCAGTGTTAAACATCACATCGGCATTTTCCTGATAAGGAAAAATATTTTTATTTTCGCCTGCTCTAACACTTTCCCAACGTTTTATTGTGTCTAATGCACTGTAATGGCGATATCTGTAATCTCTTACAATTCTTCTAATTAATCGATTGTCGGTAGTTGAAATTCTGTTGTGTCCGTCTAATGATGTTGCTGTTAAAGCCGAGACATAAACTTTAAAAGTATTTTCGTCATTAATTAATGGAATTAATTTTGGATTTAATGCGTGTATTCCTTCAGCAATAATAATATTTTCGCCATTAATTTTTAATTTAGACCCATCATAAAAACGTTTGCCGGTTTCGAAAGAGAATTTCGGCAAATCAATTTCTTCTCCATTAAATAAATCAATAATATCGGTGTTGAATTTTTTTATGTCGAGAGCTTCGATTGCCTCAAAATCATATTCTCCATTTTTGTCTTTTGGCGTTAGTTCTCTGTTAACAAAATAGTTGTCAAGAGATAATGTAACAGGCTTTAATCCAATAACTTTAAGCTGAACAGCAAGTCTTTTGGCAAAAGTTGTTTTACCCGACGATGATGGTCCGGAAATAAGAATTAGTTTGATTTTACCTTTTTGCATAAATATTTTATCGGCAATTTGAGCAACTTTCTTTTCGTGCAAAGCTTCCGATATTTTTATTAATTCGTTTGCGTCTCCCTTAAGAACCATTTCGTTAATACTACCTACTGTTCCTACACCCAAAATCTCACCCCAATCTTTATACTCTTTAAAAATATCAAACATTTTGTTTTGTAATACAATGTCTTCCAACTCGTTTGGTTTGTTTGCCTTTGGCACCATAAGCAACATTCCATCGTAATATTTAACTAAATCAAACACTTTTAAATATCCTGTTGAGGGAACTAAAAATCCATAATAATAATCAATCGTATTTTCTAAGTAATAAATTGAGGTATAAAGCTGGTAACGATTTTTGAAAAGTTTGGATTTTTCTATAAAATTATTTTTCTCAAATAAATCAATAGCTTCAGTTGTTAAAATTTCTTCACGGGTAAAAGGAATATCTTTTTTTATAATGGTTCTCATTCTGTCGCCTATTTCAAAAACCATCTCGTTAGATAATTCTGTATGTAAGCCTTCAATTTCGCAATAATAACCTTTCGATACAGAATGTTTTATTAACAGGTTTGCGTATGGATAAAGTCCTTTTACAGCTTTTTCTAAGACAAAAGACAACGATCTTACATACATTCTCATGCCCTGAGGATGAGTGATGTCAATAAATTTAACACTTTTTGGTTTATATATTCTGTATGATAGTTCTTTTAATTTATTGTTTACTATTGCACCGAGAATAGGATATTCAATCTTAATGTTTTGGTCTTCTGATATTTCTTTCAGACTAGTACCAAACTTATATTGTTTTGTCGATGAATTATTTTCACAAATTATATTTATCATATTACTTGAACTTTTGTTTCAAAAGTAAAAATAACATTTATTTTATCATTTTTAATGTTTTATTTTTTTTTCTCTCAAAGTCTTAAATCAAAATTGTCTTTGTTTTTTTTTATGAATTATTTAAATAATAATATTATTAACCAATTTAGGTAGATTATATCGTGCCTAACGGCACTTAAATGTAATGTGTAAAATTCTTTTACCAATGTTCTGTCCCTAATGTGACATCAATATAAAATATGTAATACAAACCCGCTAACAAAATATGAAATAATTTTGTTGATTTGAAAATATAAGAACATTATTGATTATAAATACACAAAGGAATTATTATATTTGTTAAAGAT
>QMPG01000191.1 GCA_003648455.1 Bacteroidota bacterium | reverse complement strand
TCAATTAATTCATTTTCTGTTATATTTCCTTTAATCGATAATAATAAATTTTCAATACTTCTTCCTCGTACTTTCTGCTTGGTAAATAAAGAAGCAACTACAACTTGATTATTTTCTGTTGGATTTAACTGTTCAGATGAAAAAATATGAATACGTTCAAAATTACTATTACTTTTTACTTCTAATTTTTCATTGCCAGCGTTAAAATCAAATTTCTCAGAGGGTTTACAATGCCAATAATTAAGCAACGTTTCTGGATTATTACTTGTTTCAATAACTAATAATTCTGACCAAAGTCCTTGTACTGTTTTTGTGGGTGTTTCTGAAAGTGCACGAAAGATTTCAACCAAATTATTAAATGAATTATATACTTCTTTTTGTGTTGGATTTAATGACAAAGACTTTATTAGCGTTTCTGCTATTCCTAAAAAGTATTTTTGCAAGTAGCTCTGATTACTCTTAAATACAATTACCGAAAATTCAGCAAATTTTACTGTGCTATTTTCTGAAATTTTACATTCAAGATTATGAGTTAATTCAAGATATTTTAGTCGTATATTCTTTTTTGATAAATGAGTTCCATCAATTAATGATGAAATTAAAATGACAGGAAATCCCTCATTATTTATTGCAACTTTTGCATATGAATAATCATCCAAAGTCGAAGCGTTGAATAAATTACGATTACTTGCTGATGGCAAGTTTAGCTCTGAAAAAATGTCAATTAATTTCATATATTTTCAGGTTGTCTAATTATGTCTTTTCCAATATTTTCAGGTATCCAAATAGCAAGGCTTAAAACGTCTTGATATAACTGATTTTCATCTTCATCATATATATCTTCACCCGAAGTATCAGTTAAGTTTAAACGATGAATTTGAATTGATACCTTATCATTGTCTTTTATATTTCTATCTCCGACATAAACTTCTCCTTTCAGATATTTACCATTTTTTGTGGGCTGTTCACCTTGAAACAATTGCTGAATTTCATCATTCCTATTTAATCTACGTTTTCTGATTGTTTGTTGTATATCATTATTTTGAATATCAGAACTCATTAGGAAAACAAAACAAGTTTCATCGGGATTATCTTTAAGATAATTGCTTAAAATTCCACGTAAACTTGAAAAAGTTTGGCTATCTGTTTCTTTTGTAAATTTTAATCGATTTAATAAATACTGAAGAGTATCCGAAAGAGACAGTTCTGCAACTAAATGTTTCTGTAAATCTGTACGCTCTACGTGCCCAGTATTAATTCTAAAATCTGCTAAGTACTTCTCTGTAAAATCCTTTGCAATATTTTGGTTTGCTATAATCAAATTATCTGTATCGTGTGGTGCTTTAATTGAAAACCATTCAGAACCAAAATAGTCACGGTCTAAACCATCAAATAAAATATTTGGTCTTGTTAATCTTAATATTTGGCCTAAAACAACTTCTCTATCCCAATCATTTAAATGTTTATTATTTACATCATATTCTTCTAATCTTGCACGTACATCTTCTTCGTGTTCAATAATAGCTCTATAAGCATCAATATTTGGCTGGTCTAACCAAACTCTGCAAAAGCCTAAGTATGAACCTTTATAGCCAAAAAACCTTGCTCTTTGTAATGTTGTATCTACTTGACCTGTTGCTAAGTTTCTTGGCATATATGTTACAGTTAGACCTTCTACTGTAAATCCTCTTGACATTGCTTGTCCACCAACCAATATGTGAGAATAGAAATCACTCCATCTGATTTCTGGTGTTCTTCCTCTACTTGCATTTACTTCAATAATCCTTGTGTTTTTTATCGCGTGAATTAGCCGATTTCCTGTAAGTGTTTCAAAAGATGGCAATTCTTCTCCAACTGTCAATTGTAAATCTCTGTATGCTTCTTGAAACTCAAGAAGAAGTTCTCTTTTTTCTTCTACATCATTGCTTTGCAAAAGCCTTTTCCAACTTTCAGTAACATTTCTAATCCAACTAAAGAAAACATTTTGAGAATTTGTTAATCTTGATGGGTGAACCATCATTGAACGATTACGTTGGTCTTTTTTAATTTCTCCAGCAACTACACCAAGAAAATACGTTTTCAAAGCAAAAAGTAAACTTTCAGGTGGTTCGTGAATAGGATTGTGATTAGTCGGAATTTCGTCATTTGGTATCCTATTTATTAAATGTGAGTTTTGCGTAAAAAACTCATTTCCGCCAGTATAACCAGTACCTGGCGTTAATAATTTTATGAAATTCGGGGATATTCTCTCCATTATATTAACGAAAAGATTGGCTTGTGGTGTTGCTGTATATTGTAAAAATGTATGATGTGGAAAAATACTTCTCAATTCATTTATTCTCCGATAGATTGTAGAAGCTTCTCCTTCGTTTACATCTGCACCATCACGAGCATTAGCCCTACCACGTGTATTTAAACTTGCTTGGTCACTTTCATCATCAATAATTAATGTAGGAACACCTTGTAAATTAAGACCACTTAGAACACTCGTCAGGTTTCTTAACCTACTTCCATTTTTCATTACGGTTAACAAAATAGTAGAGCAATCTTCTTTTTGAAAAGTTGTATCAGCCCATTGTTCCAACTTCATTTCTATAGTATCTCTATCTTCCTGCGTACCTGCATTTTTGATTATTGACCATTTTCTGTCATAACGTGTGTCTATCCTTAAATCACTTTTCATTCTTTCATATGATTGCTCCGAAAGAGCGGTAGAAGTTCCAGCTATTACAATCACAATTTGATAATGATTATCATTTGCTAAGGCAGAAAGAGACGTGAAAGAAAGTGTTTTGCCACTCTGAACATAACCAATAACTAATCCTGTATCAACATTAGTTTCTTCTTCTGGATTACCACACATTTCAAGAATGCGATAAGTTTCATCAATTACTCTATCACCAACCTCATTAATACTATTTGTAACATCAACAAAACCTTTCTTTTTTATTAACGAATAAATTTCTTCTCCTGTAAATGGTTTCCATTTAGCATTATTGTCATTTTTTGCTCCTGTTATTTCAACTGTTTCTGCCATAGTAATTCTTATTGAGTATTTGAAATTTTTGTAATTAATTCGTTGAAATTTCTACGTATTTCACCTTGTGTTTTTGCCCCGCTTTCTTTGGCAATAATTTCAGCTAAACCTAAGGCAGCAGCCATTCTAAGTATCGGTTCAATTTTTGAATTGTCAGTCCCTGCAAATTGTATCATAAACGGATGTGTGAGTGATAGTCTTATTCCAACTTGTCTACTTGATTTGTCTGTTTTTTTATTTTTTATTAGATGATTTCCAACTTCTATTAATTCGTTTAAAGAAGGGTCGTAGGAAAGCTCAATGGAAATATTCCAATCAATTTTATTAAAAATAACACTGAATTCTTTTTGGATTGCTTTCTCTGTATGAGCTAAAGGTTTTTCTTCTTCCTCAACCTCAGGCTTGTTAAAAGTTTCCTCAATTGCTTTTGGGGCATAATCTTTTAAGTCAGAAACCGTTTTATCTAAAGCTTTTGAACCTGAATTTTTGTAATCTTTCTCAGTAGCTCTTACTCTGTAATTTTCAGCTTGTTGTAACAATGAAAATTCATCAGAACTTATATCATCTTTCAGAAGTCTAAGAAAGATTTCAAGGTTTTCATCCCATTGAATACCCTTTTTTGTAAAAGAGACATCAAATCCGTTCAAATGCAACTCACCAAAAACTCTTTGATAACGATAACTATTTGGTGCTCCAAATATAAAATCAGGTCTAAAACCGTTATCAAAACTACCTTCAATTACTCGTCCTCTGCGAAATAATGCAAAACCAGCTTCGTTTGTAGATGCTTTTTCTCTAATTGCAACAAAACCGTGTACGCTTAAATTCTCATCAATATCAAAATTAATTTCCTTTTTCCATTTTATTGGTTCTCCAACAGGTGAATATGGTTTTTGTTGAAATCGTTCTGTTAAAATTTTGGGTTCAACATATTTTAATTCTGTATTATCAACAGTTAATTTCAATACTCCTTTTCTAATAAACTCTCTGTAAATGCTTGTAAGATGTGATTTAACTTTACCAAGACCTTTTCTTCTTGGCATTTTATTAACTTGTTGTAATTCAATTATCGTATAATGATTATTCGTATCTGTTGGATTAGTCACATATTCCAATTCTTCAATTTTATCTTCAAAAATTTTGTTCATATCGAACGTGACAGTTTTCTCAAACCCCTCCCCTAAAGCAGTAGTTCTAACAATCCAAAAATCGGAAAACCAACAAGCAGCAGACTTCATCCCCATTCCAAACTCTGACAATCCAGATGTGTCAGAAGGTATTTCAGCAGCTCTAAAAGCTCTTGCATAATTTTCCTCTTCAATTCCTGCGGCATTATCTCTAATTGTAATCTTGCTTTCGGGGTCATTAATTTCGATTAAAACTTCTAATTTAAAATCATCCCCGTGTAAAGATTTTAGCTTTTCTTCATTTTCTTGATAACTTGCAATTGCATTATCTACAAATTCAGCTAATGCAAACCAAGTTTCATATTCCAAAAATTTTAGAACTGAAAGAATTGAAACATTTGGTCGTATATTTACCTTATTATTTTTCATACTGTATTATCTTGTCCTCTATGCTTACACTTTTACCATTTATATTTTTTATTGTTTTTCCATTAAGAGGTTTAATAGGTTCTTCAATAAGTTGTTCTGCCACTAATTTTACAATATGAGAATTGACAGCATTACCTAATGCTTTGAAAGCTGCATTATCATTTGGGGGCAATATTAACCCTTCCAATGATTGTAGTTTCAGTCCTTCTGTCTTAGTTAAATATCTATTTTCCCAACCTAAAATGGGTCTTTGTGTGTTTGTACAAACTAAAGAAGGAAAAAAATTAACTTTCTTAACTCTAATTCCAGATGCTCTAAACTGTAAAATATAATTGTTAATTATTCTCTCACTATCTCCGACATTCCACTCTAATTTTTGCCAACTCTGCGATGGTAATCTTGATATTTCTTTTACAATGTCTTTAATATATCTCTCATTTTTAAGATAAAATTCTCGATTATATTTTATGTAACGTTTTTTCCAGTCAGGAAACTTCCTTTTGACCCTTGCATAACTTGGTAAATTCGCAAACTGTTCTTTTCTTGTTATGCCCTTTAAACTTACCCCAAAATTCCCTTTATATCCTTCAAGTTCTTTTTTTGTCATTCTATGAGGATAGGTTTCTTCGTATGGATAAGTTGCACCGAACTCCATTCCCCAAATTGGAAATCCAGGTATTTTTGTTTCTTTTGGTATTCTATCAATAAATTCTTGCCATAGTTTTATACATTCTTGGTTGGCTTTTGGCAATTCCTTTATTCCTTTCGGATTTTCCTCAATGAATTGCTGGATTTCAACTGTTTTAGATTTTTGGTTATCTATTTTTTCAAAACTGAAATGAGACAATCCATCTAATGAGCCTACAATAAAAATTCTTTTTCGGTGCTGAGGAATACCAAAGTCCTGTGGTGAGTATATCTCGTGTTCAACTTCATAGCCTATCCTATCTAACTCACTTTTCATATATTTCCAAGTTTCCTCGTTATCGTGTTTGGCAATAAAAGGTACATTTTCAAGAATAAAATATTTTGGTTTTCTATGTTCTAAAATTTTTACAATTTCGTCAAATAAAGTTCCTCTATCATCTTCACGTCCTAATTGATTTCCTGCTTTTGAAAATGGTTGACAAGGAAATCCAGCACATAATATATCGTGTTCAGGAATTGTATTAATACCCTTTTCAAGTACTTTTTTAATGTCTCCGTGTACTTCTATTCCCCAGTTCACTTGATAGACTTCTCTTAATGCAGGGTCGAGTTCACTAACAAAAACACATTCGTGTCCAAGTTCGTGCAAAGCTTTATGAAAGCCTCCAAGTCCTGCGAATAAGTCAATAAATTTCATTAATATTTTATGTTTTAATTTATAATTTCCAGATAAGCGTTGACAAAAAATAGCTCTTTTGGTTTTTTAGGGTCGGCTTTTTTGCGTGTCGGCAAAAAACCAAATGTGCTATTTGTGTGTTCGCATTTCAATTTATTTCCCCTTCATTATTAGTTCGATTGTGTTTTTCTCAGCATGAAGCATAAAATAGGAATATAGTGACTGGTACACTTATTTTTGCATTATCCAGAGT
>QMPG01000190.1 GCA_003648455.1 Bacteroidota bacterium | reverse complement strand
GCATTAAAAAAAGGAGCTATGGGTTCTAGTGTAGCTCATGATTCTCATAATATAATTGCTGTTGGCATCGATGATAAAACGATTTGCAGAGCTGTTAATATAATTATTGAGAATAAAGGTGGTATTTGTGCAGTTTCTGCAAATAAAGAAATGATTTTACCTTTACCAATTGCAGGTATTATGAGTAATAAAAGCTATTTTTATGTTGCCAGAAAATATTTGGAATTAGATTCTATGGCAAAATCTCTTGGTTCAAATTTAAATGCACCTTTTATGACTCTATCATTTATGGCTTTACTTGTTATTCCAAAAATAAAATTAAGTGATAAAGGATTATTTGATGTTGAAAAATTCAAATTTCTTGATATCTTCCAAGATAATTAACTTTTGTTTAATGAAAAAAATATGAGAAAATTTATTATAATATTTATAGAACTGCTATTTATTAGTTTAGTATTAGCCGAGAGCGGTTATAAACTTCCACCGGGAAATATCGTAAAAATCTTTGATACTCCTGCAATTCCTTCGATCTATTTTATTCCATTCGGAGAAATTGGATTTGAAATAACTTATCAAAAGCATCAAAATCTGGAGCAACTATCCGACCCATCGGAAAAACTGGCTGGAATTGAACTTTCCAAAAAACTTAATGCTCCAATGGATATGTTCCCTCTAAAATATATAAAAATTCACAATTTAAAAAAAAATACAATAACCACAGTTAAACTTCCTGAAAATATCAAGCTCAGAAGTTACAGAATTTCCTTTGATTATAAGAAACTGGCGATTACTTACGAAACTGAAACTGGGATCAAATTAATAATTGCTGATGTAAGTTCCGGAAAATCAAAAATTATAAAAGGGATAAAAATCAATGATATTTTTGAAGATACTGGAATTTTCTGGTTGAATGACAACAAAACACTGCTTATCAAATCAATTCCTGAAAATCGTGGAAAAGCACCGAAAAAACCTTTAATCCCCAATTCTCCAATAATCGAAGAAACTAGTGGTAAAACCAGCACTATTCGAACATATCAGAATCTTTTGAAAGATAAATTTGATGAGATATTGTTTGATTACTACTTCACTTCACAATTAATATTGCTCGATACTGAAAAAGGAACTTCTAAAAAAATCGGGAATTCTGCGATTTATGAAGATATTGATATTTCACCTGATAACAAATATATTTTGTTGGAAAAGATAAAAAGACCATATTCTTGCATGGTTCCTTACTATTATTTTACCAAAAAGTATGAAATCATAAATATGAAAGGGAACTTAATAAAAGAAATTTACGAACGACCTTTACAGGATCAAATTCCAATCGGAGGAACTTATATCGGTCCTCGCAGATTTCAATGGCAACCACTTAAGGATGCTTCTCTCATCTGGGTAGAAGCTCTCGATGAAGGTAATCCTAAAAATAAAGTTGATTTCAGAGATAAAGTTATGAGGTTTAATGCCCCTTTTTCTGATGAACCGGAAGAAATTTTCAAAATCAAACAACGATATTCTTGGATTGACTGGTCAGAAAATGAAGATGAACTTATTTATTATGAATATGACCGAGATAAATTATGGCAAAAGGGTTGGCTTTTCAAAATAGGGAAAGATAAATCCAAACTTGTATATGATTTAAGCATTAACGATAATTACAACTATCCCGGTTATCTTGTTATGAAAAAGACAAAGAATGGATACTGGGTTTTTGTGAAAAACAACGATTATGTCTATTTCATAAACAATAAGGGAGCAACTCCGGATGGGAATTTTCCATATCTGGCAAAATACAATTTCCAAACAAAAAAGAAAAAAATTCTATTCAAGTGTCAGGAAAATTTCTTTGAAACTATTTCCGGTTTTATAGGAAAGGATTTCCATAAAATTGTTATTAGAAGTGAGAATAAAAAAAATCCTCCTAACTATTTCTTTGTCGATTTGAGAAATGGTAAAAAGGAAAGAATTACAAATTATCCAAATCCTTACCCTGAAATTACGAATCTGAAAAAGGAACTCGTTACATATATCAGAAAAGATAGTATTTCTCTTTCGGGAGAATTATATTTTCCTGCGAATTATAAAAAAGGAGAACGATTACCATTGGTTATCGATGCCTATCCAGAAGAATATACGAACCGAATTACGGCAGGTCAGGTTGATTCGACTCCCAATAAATTCATTAATTTCTGGGGTGCATCCATAAAATATTTTGTTTTGCAGGGATATGCTGTTCTCTCCAGAGCTTCAATTCCGATTGTTGGAAACCCGGAAACAGTTAATGAAACTTTTATTGAACAGACTGTCGGTAGTGTGGAAGCGGCAATAAATTATCTTGATGAAAGAGGAATTATAGATCCCAAGAGAGTAGGAATTACAGGGCACAGTTATGGAGCTTTTATGGTAGCAAATGTTCTTGCTCATTCCGAACTTTGTGCTGCTGGTATTGCCAAAAGTGGAGCTTACAACCGAGCTTTGACTCCTTTCGGTTTTCAAAGTGAACGCAGAACTTTTTGGGAAGCAAAAGATTTCTATATTAAAGTTTCACCATTTATGTTTGCTGAAAAGATCAAAGCTCCAATTCTTCTAATTCACGGAGAAGATGATGACAATTCCGGAACTTTTCCACTTCAATCAAAACGATTTTATCAGGCTTTGAAAGGAAATGGAGCTACTGCCCGATTAGTTATTTTACCTTATGAAGGGCACGGTTATTCTGCAAGGGAATCCAATCTACATGTATTAAGTGAGATGATCGAGTGGTTTGATAAGTATGTGAAAAAATAGGAAAAAGACAAAAGCAAAAAGACAAAAGCAAAAAAGGGAGATAGAATAATAGATGTTTATTTCACTTGAAAACTACCCAGTGATTTCAGTTGAAAAGTATCCAGTTTGAATAAAAAATTGTTAGAAAATTATTACAAATAACTTGATAAATAAACGTTTCTTTTAAACATTTAAATTTTTAAATCAATAAAAAAGAGAAAAAAGAAAAAAATCACTTGACGCTTACTACTATTGTAGTAATTTTGCCACATAAGTAGTAAGGAGTTTTTTATGAAAAATATTAAACTAAGTAAAATGGAATGGGAAATATTAAGAATTATTTGGGAAAAAGGAAGTTCATCAGTTAGAGATGTTTCCCAAAATATATCAGAGCAAAACAAAAGAGCTTATACAACAATTCAAACTTATATGGAAAGAATGATTGAGAAAAAACTTCTTAAAAAAGAAAAAATCGGATTAGTAAATTTTTACATATCTATTGTTGAAAAGAAGAATCTTATCAATCATGAAATTTCTACTTTTATCCAAAATGTTTTTAACGGTTCTTCTTCCAGATTTGCTGCATATCTTTTTAATTCTGACCAACTTGATGAAAAAGATATTAAGAGAATTAAAGAGATGATTGAGGAAAAGGAGAAGAAAAATGATTAATATTTTTGCAAATCAATGGTTTGATTTTATGGCTAACAATTTTATCCAATTAACTATCTTTTTAGGGATTATTACTCTTTTTAGTTTCATTTTTAGAAAAAGTTCTCCTTTGTTTTTATATTGTTTATGGTTTCTTGGATTCATAAAGGCGATATTACCACCAAAAATTTCTTTACCTTTCTTTACAAAAACAATTCAAAGTTTTGATATTATTCTTCCAAAACTTGATGTTTCAACTTCTGTCAGTTCTTCTGTTATTTCTTATAAAATAATTTTATTTCTTCTATGGTTAATCACTATTATTTTTTTAATTCTATACCAAATATTAATGGAGAGGAATTTTAATAAAAGATTATCAAATTCAAAACTTGCTGATTATTCAACAATTGTTTTAGAGCTAAAAAATAAAATGAAGATAAAAAGAAAAATTCAGATTTATTTCTCAGAGAATATTACAATACCTTTTACACACTCTTTTCTAAAGTCAAAAATATATTTACCTAAAAAGGCAAAAGAATGGGAAGAACAAGAAATATACGCTGTGCTGGCTCATGAAATAGCACATATTAAGCGTAATGATAATATTCAGATATTAATTCAAGAGATAATCTTTATCTTATATTTTTTCCATCCAATAATGTGGTTTGCCAGGAAACAATTGAATTTTCAAAGAGAAAAAATTTGTCATGAAATGGCTATCGGTGCTATAAAGTATAATCACATTGATTATGGAAAATGTATATTAGCAAATCTTGAAAGCTGCTTTAAAATGAAACGAATATCTGCATTTTCAATAGGATTTCTTTTTTCTAAGAAATCTATTATTCGCAGATTTGAATATATTTTAAATAGAAAGGAGGATAATATGTTAAAGTTAAAAACTATTCATAAGATTGTGATAATTTCATTAATCACTATCGGACTTTTATTTGCTTGTAATATTAATAAAAATGGAAAATCAATTTTAGACAAATCGAAATTTGTTGTATATGATGAACCACCTGTAGTACTTCAGAGAATACAACCAGAATATCCTGAAATAGTAAAAAAAGCAGGTATTGAAGGAACAATATGGTTAGACGCTGAAGTAAAGAAAGATGGAACAGTTGGAAAAGTAGAAGTCAAAAAGAATAATACAGGAAGTGATTTACTTGCAAAAGCATCTGTGGAAGCTATGAAAAAATGGAAATTTGAACCAGCAAAGAAAGATGGAAAAGCAATAACTTGCTGGATAGCATTTCCTGTTACATTTTCAATAAAGTGATTATCTAATCTCAGAGCTTATTAAACTATCCCTAATTGTACAATTCAAATCGAAAATAATTTGTTTTTTTTATAAATCCCATTTGAAATGGAAAACTGATATTGATTTTTTTTTAAGGGGGAAAATACAACTCTGAAAAGGCTTCTTTCATAAATTCTTTCTTATTAGCACTTTCAGAGTGAGAGATGAGTTTCAACCTTGAAAGTGTCAATTTCTAAGTTATTCTCGAAAGAGACATTTTCAAGGAGACTGTTCACATTTCATGCCACCTTTTTCAATAAGTTAGAAGCAATGTGTTTGGTAACATTGCACATTTTTATGTTATCTTGACATTCTTTCGGTAAATCAAGCTGCTGAATGAAACATTTTTCAAAATGTCTTTTATCTCGAATTGATTCTTTTAGCCATAAACTTGTAATCAACTGATCTAAAAATTTAACTGATTTTAAACCATATCTCCCTGTAGTTACTTTTTCGATTTTTCGATTCCATCTTTCAGAAGCATTTGAAGTAAGAGATTTGGTAAGATTTTCCCAATTCAGACCTCTAAAAAAATACATCCTAAATCATACTTAACATTATATATAACAAGAAGGTAAATTCTTAAATAGACATTGCATTTTAATATAACTTCAGACCTCACGAAAATCCAAACTTTGATTTATCACAAATCTTCGATACGAAATCAAGCGGGGAGTAACTTGTTGGTGTTTTTTTTTATTTATCGCTGCTTTTTATACTTTCAATTTCTTCAATTGTTAATCCTGTTTTTTTTACTAATTGTTTCAATATCCAGAACATCAAGTAATTTTTTTTGCAATTCCAGTTTTCTCCTTTTTTATTCCTTCTTCCATTCCTACTTTTCTTCCTTTTTCTGTTGCCGAATCTAATTTACTCTCAAATTCCATTTGTTGTTGAAGACGAACATTATACATCTCTCGTTCTTCTTCATCGAACATCCGGTCAACTTCTTCGATGGCTTTTACAATTTCAGAATCACTTGATAACTCTTTCGGAAGATTTTGCTTATCTAATTTATTTGCTCTTGTTAAAAATGTTATCCATCTATCAAGTGTATTTGCAATCTCATTATAATGTTTTCTGAATTTTTTAAGCTCAATGAAATGTAATTCAAACATATCGGGCATGTCATCATCTTTACCTGTTTCTTCATTCAACATTCTATAAAGATTATGATAATTGGAATTTGATTCTATAATATTGAAATCCAAAATATTTATGCTAATCGTTTTATTCAAATGTTTGAACATCATACCTTCGCTTAATTTCTCAGTTACCATTTTTGACCAATAATAAATAGCTCGCTTATCAAAATTCAAATCTTCCCCAATTTGCATTTCAATATTATACCAGCTCCCTTTTTGATCTTGTGCCTTAATATCAAGTATCGACATTTTTCCCTTTTGATAATCAGCAAGATTATAGGGATTTTTCAAGATTATTTTTTCAATTCTT
>QMPG01000189.1 GCA_003648455.1 Bacteroidota bacterium | reverse complement strand
TCTCTCTCTGTGTCCATAAATTCCTCTCTGTGCACTCTGCGTCTCTATGGCAATGGGAAAATATTGTGTGGAACGATTAGGATGACACAGTCGCAACCTTGCATTTAATACTTGCCCAAAATCTTCTCATCAGAAATTAGATTCAGTTCCTCATTTAATTTGATTAATTTGTAATAACCATCTATTTCATTATATTGTGCGTCTATATATTTATTTCGTGCTTCCTCTAATTTAATAATGTCTATCATACCCAATTTATACTTTTGTTCAATGAATTCCAGATGCATCTTTTCCAGTTTTACCTGCTCTTTTAACAAAGCCAATTGTTCTTTACTGTTTTGATAATCAAGCAATGCCTTTTGAAACTTAATATTCTCACTGCTTAATAAATTTTCCAGATTTCTTTGTTGGCTTATATATTGATATTTTGCATTTTTCACTTCTGGATTTCTTGTAAATAATGAAAGAATTGGATAAGAAACTTCTGCTGAGAAATTCCATGTATCATCATAATCAGAAAAGTATTTTGTCTCTTCTAAATCCCAGGTGAATCTCTTTGAAATAGAAAGGGCTAAAGTTGGATATAATTCCAACTTCCTTTGCCAATAATTTAGCTTATCTTGAAACAATTGCTCCTTTTCAAAAGTGATAGATAAACCTGGTGTATATTGCGTTTTTTTATACTCAGTAAATCTGTATGTCAAAGTATCTAATGTATATTCAGTATGCAAATCTAATCCAATCAACTGAAGTAAGTCCAGTTTTGTACTCTCTAATTTTTTCTTCTGCATTAAGATTCCAAGTTTAGTAGTAGAAACATCTAATTTTGCTCGGTCTAAATCCAACTTTGCTATTTTGTTTAAATTATAAAGCAGTTCTGTCATAGCTAATTGTTTTTCTGATAAAGCCAAATTCTTCTTCTTTATCTCAACCAATTTTTGCTCTTGTAAAACATTAAGATAATAATTAAGTACCTGAATGATAAATTGTCGCTTTTTTAATTGATAGTTAATTCTATTTTGTTTAAGAGCAGATGTATTCCTTCGTATATTGAAGTAACGGCTGTCATTGCTATAAATATATTCAGAAATACTTAATTCAGCAGTTTTACTAATATTATCCAAACTATTATGCATTTCATTATATTTAACATTACTGCTAATATTAGGAATGAAATCATAATAAGTAGAAAGAAGAGATTGTTTGCTTTTTTTCAATTTTATTTCTTGGTCAAAAATGGTAAAAGAATTTTTTAATCCTAATTCAATACATTTATCTAATGTTAGTGTTTCTGCTGTCAAACTGATAGACGATAAGACGAATAAAATCAATACATAAACTTTTTTCATTGGATTCCCCATTCTCTAAATTTAGATTCATATTTTATTTTGCTTTCATAAAATCAGTGTTTAGCGTTTTTGTGGAGAACAATTCATACATCATTAAAAGTGTCAAATTTTTATGTTATTCAAAAAAAAAATTTGACAGTAGTTAAAAGTATACTATCTTATTATTAAATAGTCAAAAAATTACAAGGAAGGTTTCAATGAATAAAAATGAATTAATAGTTTTAGGTTTGCTTAACGAGAAACCAGCCTATGGCTATCAACTAAAAAATATTATTAAAGAAAGAGGACTTGATAAATGGGGTATTATAAAACAACCTTCTATTTACAGCACACTCAATAAATTAGAAAAAGATGAAAAAATTATTGGCAGAAAAGAACAACATGGCAATCTTCCACCCAGCATAATTTACTCCCTAACAGATAAAGGCAAAAAAGCACTTAGACAAAATGTTGAAGAGGCATTGAAATCCAAAAATAAACCAGCAAATCCGGCTATCATTGGAATTGCTTTCATAACAGGAACTACAAAACAAAAAGCATTACAAATTTTAAGAGATAACCTGGATTTCATTGACCAACAAGGCAAACTCATAGATGACAAAGAGGAAGAGATAAAAAATCAAAATATTGGATTTAATTGGCAATTCCTTATTGATTTTGCAAAAGACATTCGCCCGGTTGTAAAAAAAAGAATAGAAGAACTTATTAAGAAAATAGAAGAAACTGATGAATCATACTTTTATCAAGGAAATGAGGGAGAAGACAAATGAAAAAAACAACTTTTCTACTTTTGATAATACTTGCTTGTAATTCTCTGTTTGCTATAAATTTAGATGAAGCAAAGAACATTGCAAGGGAGAACAACAAATACTTTCTTTCACAAAAAGCAAATCTAAATCAAGCAAAGTGGAATGAATATAATGCAATTACCAACTTTTTACCAAAATTCTCTCTTGATGGAACAATGGTAAGATTGGATTACGATACTTATAATAAAGCAAATCAATTCTCTGCATCCCCATACTATATTCCTCTTGTCGATGATCAAGGAAACCCAGCACCCTTCCCGCTTCCATTATCAGCAATGTCTGGTTCAATTTATAAAACTACCTATACAAGTCAACTAACAATTCAACAGCCAATTTTCAACGGTGGTAAAATATTTATAGGACACCAAATTGCAAAATTAGCAAAAGAACAGGCATTATTAAATCTAAAAAGTGGTAAAAATGATTTAGATTATCAAGTGGCAGAAACATATTTGAATTTGCTGAAATTGTCTGATGTAAAAAAAATCTCTGAGAAAGCCCTCGCATCAAGTAAGGCACATTTGAAAATGGTTACTGATAAGTATGAACAGGGTATTGTAAAAAAATCTGATGTGTTGCAGTGGAAAGTAAAGGTTGAAAATGACAAAATCGCTTTAGAAGAAGTTAATAATAGCATAGAAATTCTAAAAACATTATGGAAAGATTTACTCGGTCTAAAAAATTCTGATAATCTTCCAATGCCAGATGAAATTGATTTTATGCAACACGAAAATGAAATTCAGAAATATGCTGAAATAAAAGAAGAAGAGATGGATAAAAAAGTTGATAATATACTTACACAGGCAGAGAGAACAAATCCAGATATAAAAAGTTTAGAAATAGTAAAAAAGATTTCAAAAAAAGGTTATCTAATTGCTAAAGGAAATTTTTTACCTTCAATAAATCTTCAATTTCAAAAGCAATTTGAAAGCGATGATAAATTGGATTTTGATGGAGAAGATAGTTGGAATTTAGTAGCAGTTGCTTCGTTTCCTGTTTTCCAGAGCGGTGCAAATCTTACTAATCTAAAAAGAAGTAAATATGAATATTTGAAAACAAAACTGCAAATGGATGATGCAAAGGATAAAATATTGATGGGAACAAAAAATAGTTTCTATAATCTTGTTACAAAAGCAAAAAAGGTTAACAGTGCAAAGGTGGCTTTTGAGAATGCAAAAGAGAATCATAAAATTCTAAACGACCTCTATGAGCAGGGAATGGTTACAAATACGGAACTTTTAGACGCAGAAATTATACTATTTGGTGGTGAGATGAATTTAACATCTGCATATTATGATTATATTCTTGCAAAGTATAATCTGGATAAGTTTGTTGGCGAGCAAAAGTAGCAAAATGAATTTTTATAATTATTTTTACTTTGTCAATTTAAGGAGCGACAGTGTAAACAGAGACACACCTGGTTAAACTTGTTTATACAGGATTTATAATCTTGTATTTTAAAAATAAACACCGTTATTCTGATAAAATCGGGAGTGTTAGACCAATAAATATAAAAAGTAATCTTATGGAAGGAGAATCAAAAAATGAAAAAGCAAAAAATATTAAATAGTGTTTCAACTATTCTTTTATTTATTCTTGTATTAACTGGCTGTAATAGGAAGGGAAAAATAAAAGAAGAGGAATCCAAAATTACTTATGCTGGTAGTAATTATGTTAAGGTTGCACCTGTTGAGAGAAAGACAATCTATACATATCTTGAATATTCAGGCACACTATTTTCTGAAAAATCTGCTGACATTGCCCCTGATTTATCAGAAAGAATTATTAAATATAAAGTTCAAAAAGGAGATTTTGTAGAAAAAGGTAATGTATTAGCAATTATGGACAGCACACAATTTTTACAGGCAAAGGCACAGTTTGAGAGTGCTAAAAAAAGTTATATTAGAATGCTTGCACTTAAGGAAAATGGCTCTATTGATGAGCAAACATTTGACCAGGTAGAAGCGGGTTATAAGTCTGCAAAGGCTGGATATGAATTTATGCTCGCAAACAAAGAAATAAAAGCACCTTTTGACGGATTCATAACTGCCAAATTGAAAAACGAAGGCGAAGTTTTTAGTCAAATGGCAATGGGACCAACCGGTCCGGCTATTCTCCGTCTCGTGAATACAGAATCTCTTAAATTGAAAATTCAGATTTCCGATAAAGATTTACCACAAATACAAAAAGGACAAAAAGCAATTATTTCTACCGATTCATATCCGGAAAGCGAGTTTATCGGAAAAGTTTCTTTTGTTTCACAGGAAGCAGATATGATGTCAGGCACTTTTACTTGTGAAATTAGTGTTAACAATTCGGATAATAAACTAAAACCCAATCAATTTGCGAGAGTTAAAATTATCCTTGCTGAAGAAAAAGATGCTCTTGTTGTACCGCAAAGTGCCATTGTAAAAGATAATACGGTTTTTATCGTGAATAATCATAAAGCGGAAAAACGAATTGTTAGCCTCGGAATCCAAAATGAAAATGAAGTACAGATTTTGTCCGGAATTAACGAAAGAGAGATTGTGATAACAAACGGAAATGTAGCTATTGAAAACGGAACCATTGTAGAAATCATAGATTAATGTCTATTCTTTTGCAATAAAATAGGAGAAATAAATTATGAATTTACCAGAATTTTCTGTGAATAGAAGAGTTACTGTAACTATGCTAACGATACTTGTAATTATTTTTGGAGTGATTACATTCTCACAAATGGGACTTGAGATGATGCCTGATATGGATTATCCTGTTGTTTCGATTGTTACAATATATCCGGGTGCATCTTCGGAAGATATTGAAGAAACGCTGACAAAACCTCTGGAAAGCGTGTTAGCAGGTGTAAAAGGGATTAAAAGCATAAAATCACAATCTTCTGAAAATCAATCTGTTATAACTGTAGAATTCAGATGGGGAACAAACCTGGATTTTGCGGCCCAGGATTTACGTGATGCAATGGATATGATTTCCGATCAACTTCCTGATGATGCGAATAGACCAATGGTTATGAAGATGAATATGGCTGATATGCCTGTTTTGGTGTATGGGGTTGTTGGAAAAGATACATACAAAACAAGAAAGTTTATTGAAGATGATGTTGAACAGCAATTGAAGCATCTCGACGGGGTCGCTTCCGTAATGATAATGGGTGGAAAAGAAGCCGAAAAACAAATTGTTGTGGATAAAACAAAATTGGAAAGAAACAATATTTCCATTGATGATATTGTAAATATTCTTAAGGCTCAAAACCTTAATATACCGGCAAGTCATGTTGTTAAGAGACAAAGCGATTTTTTGATCAGAACAGTCGGGGAATTTCAAAATATCAAAGAAATTCAAAATACTCCAATTGGGATGTCAAATACGGGAAATCTCATTTATATAAAAGATGTAGCAACTGTTTTGAATGGATATAAAGAACAGAGATATCATTTGAGAACAAATAAAACAGAATCAGTTATGATGATGGTTTCAAAGGAATCCGGAGCAAACACACTATCAGTAGGAAAATCCGTGAAAGCTGAAATTGCTAAGATAATGAAGAAGTACCCGCAAAAAGGAATTAAATTTATTGAGATTATGGATCAAGGTAGGATTGTAAAAAAGGTAACATCCAGCACAAGCAGTAATGCCATAATAGGTGGTTTATTGGCGATCATTGTTATGTTTCTTTTTTTAAGGAACTGGCGTCCGACTCTTGCCATTTCTCTGGCAATTCCTATCTCAGTGATTGCAACTTTCATCCCTTTATATCTGGCAAAATATTCTTTAAACATTATGACATTAGGAGGTTTAGCTCTCGGAGTGGGTATGCTGGTTGACAATGCGGTTGTAGTTATTGAAAATATATACAGACACCTTGAATTGGGCGATGATAGAATAACTTCCGCCAAAGTTGGTGCTACCGAAGTGGGAATGGCAATTACAGCCTCAACTTTAACCACTGTTTCCGTATTTTTCCCGATGGCTTTTTCGGGAGGAATTGCCGGGCAAATGGTACGAAGCCTTGCATTAACGGTTTCTTTTGCTTTATTTGC
>QMPG01000188.1 GCA_003648455.1 Bacteroidota bacterium | reverse complement strand
TCTTTCGGATTTGCAATCTGAAAGTATAATATATAGATTGTTTATTTAGGATTGCAAATCCTGAACAACAGGGATTAATCAGACGCTTCCAGGTCTATCGACACTGGAAGGTCTTTACTTTATGAACTCTAACATTTTGACCAATGAAAAAATTAATAGGATTAATCGTTACCATTAACTTAATTTTCGCCTTACAAGTTAAAGCGCAGTTACCATTTAATGAAAACTTTGACACAACATCTGCACCACTCGGATGGACACAAGAAAAAGTTAAAGGTGATGTTGAATGGCAATTTCAGACAGGCGGACATAATGGTAATCCTGAAAATGCTTATCAAGGCGATTATAACGCTTATTTCGCTTATCAGAGTCCTAACAACGAATCAACAATATTAATCACTCCGGCAATAAATCTTGACAATAAAGTAAAACCCGAATTAACTTTTTGGCATGCACAGGAAATATGGAATTGGGGGGTCGACTGCTGGGATCAACTAAAAGTATATTACAAAAAAGGGATTGACAGCTCATGGGTTCAACTAAAGCATTACTCTCAACCTACCGTTGGTTGGGTTCAAAGAACAATTCTTATACCTGACAGTGCCCGTTGCAATACTTTTTATCTTGGTTTTGAAGGAATAACAGGATATGGTCATGGTGTTTGTATTGACAGCGTTAAAATTGAAGAAACAGGAATTGAACCACGTCGTTTGATTGAAAACACTTACCACACAGCCTCAACCGATTTTATATCGACCAACTCAACAAACAATCCGATTTTGAGAATGGATTTTAAAATTTTTGGTAATTCAGGAGAAGCAATTTTAGATTCAATAAGGTTTAAATCTCTAAACACAAGCGATACTATTATTTCAGATGGTGGTGCAAAATTATTTATTACTAACGACAGTATTTTCAATCCTGACGTACAATTGGGAACAGGACAAAATTTTGATTCCGGTTATCTAACTTTCTCAAATTTAAACAAAGCTTTACAAACAGATTATACTTATGTTTGGTTAACTTATGATATAAAAAAAGACTCAACACATTCAATGCACGATATGGTTCTTGATGCTATGATTGAGAAAGAAAACATTCTAATTAACGATACTCTTTATCCTGCCCAAGATGAATCTCCTGAAGGAAAAAGAACTATATCAGAATCTGTATTTTCCGATGACTTTGAAACAGACAAGTCATGGAATTTATTGGGTGAATTTCAAATAGCTGCACCACAGGGTCTTGGAGGTCGAAAAGGTTCTCCTGACCCATCGTCAGCATATCAGGGAGATTATGTTCTTGGTACTGATTTAACAGGAATAGACAGCACAGGAGACTATGAAAACAATCTTGGCGATCGAGCTTATCAAGCTATTTCTCCTTTAATTGATTGTTATTACTTTAAAGATTTACACTTAACATTTAAACGATGGCTTAATGTTGAACTATGGGATAAAGCATATATTGACCTTAGTTACGATAATGGAAACTCATGGGAACAAGTATGGAAAAATCCTTCGTATATAACTGATGATGAATGGAATGATTTTAATCTTGATCTTTCAGATTATGCAAACAGACAATCAGAAGTAAAAATAAGATTTTGCATTGGAACTACTAATGGTTTAAACCAATACAGCGGGTGGAATATAGACAAACTTGCAATTGTTGGAGACTACATAACCAGTGATGTTGGAGTTAGCGAACAACTAACATTATTCGATGGTTGCGGGCATACAAGCAGCGAAACTGTTACGGTGAAAGTCAAAAACTTTGGAGCCGAAGCTTCAAAAGACACTATTCCAATTGGTTATTCTCTCGACAATGGCGAAACCTACACAATGGATACAATCTTCGGAAGTATTGCTGTTGGAGATTCTACAAATTTCACTTTTTCTGATAATGCAGATTTATCTGTTCCAAATATCTATAATATTAAAATAAAAACTTTTTTACAAGGTGATGAATATGAATCAAACGATTGCTTATCATTTACTCTCAAAGCAATACCAACTTATACTCTGCCTTATTATACTTCCTTTGAAAATAATTTTGATTTCTGGTTTTCTTACGGAAAAAATTCAAGTTGGGAATATGGAACACCAAGTGGAACAGTAATTTCAGGAGCTGCATCAGGCTATAATGCTTGGGGAACGAATCTTAGCGGCAATCATAACACAGATGAAGCATCTTATGTTATTAGCCCGTGTTACAATTTTAGCGGAATAGATTATTCTGTTTTTGAATTTAATATTTTTTACGATACTCAAAGCGACACTGTTGGCGCTGCTTTACAATATTCAATTGATGATGGCAGCTCGTGGAACAGTATTGACACTAATCAATATTACTGGAACTGGTATCCTGATACAGTAAATTATCTCGACACTGCTTTTCAAACTCAAAGAGGTTGGTTTGGTAATTCAGGCTCATGGCTCAATGCAAAAACCTTGCTACCCGAAGCAATAGCAAACCAATCGAGTGTAAAATTCAGACTTATTTTTGCAAGCGACACTACACCACGAAGTAATGAAGGCTTTGCTTTCGACGATGTTAAAATTTATGAAGCACCACCCGATGTTGGAGTTGTTTCTTTTGAAACTCCCGACTCTGCATGCGAATTGAGCAATGCCGAAAGTGTCTCAATAAGAATTGTAAATTACGGTATTGACACTCTTGATGCAGGATATGAAATTCCAATAGGTCTTGATTTTGAAAGTAATCCTTCAATTATTGATACTCTAACTCTTGCAACAGACTTATTGCCAAACGATACGGCAGATTTTACTTTTACTCAAACAGTTGATATGTCGCACGCAAATAATTACTCATTTGTTGTTTACACATTATTAGAAGACGACAATGATTTTTACCATCCCGAAACAAACAACGATACTTTAGCAACCCATGTTTCTGTTTATGGTATGCCTGATTACGACCTTGGTGCTGCAATAGGTACTGAGCAACCCGACACCGTAGTTATTGATGCAGGTGCAGGATACTCTGCTTATCTTTGGCAGGATGCCTCTACAAATCAAACATTTGATGTAGCTGATTATGGTTGGTATTATGTTACTGTAACTAACAGTTATGCCTGCATAGCAAATGATTCTATTCAAGTGTTATCGTCATCAACAAATATTGGTGTTGATTCTATTCTCTCCCCAGAATCTAGTTGTGAATTATCTGACAGCGAATATGTTAATATTAGAATTAAAAATTATGGAGATACAATTCATTTCCCTGACACTTTATTTCTCGGACTTCAGTTTAATCAACAATCTGAAATTTCCGACACATTCGTTTTAGATACGGATTTTCTGCCTGACAGCACATTACTTTTTACATTTACAGAACCTGTAGATATGAGTGAGCTTGATACAACTTACAATTTTACTCTTTACACACAATATTATGGCGACTTTGATATAAATAACGACACCTTACAAAGCAGTGTTGAAACATACGGTTACCCAACAGTTCCGTTTGCTTCCGATACAATTTTATCATCGCAAGCCGACACTCTTGTTCTTGATGCCGGAGCAGGATTCTTAACTTATCAATGGCAGGATATTGATTCAACAAATCAAACTTATTATGTTGAAGATTCAGCATCAGCAACTTACTATGTTTCTGTTACTGATATACATTCATGTCCGGCAAACGATTCTGTCAAAATAATTAGTCAGGATATTGGAGTAACCGACTTATTAACACCAATAAGCGATTGTGAATTGAGCGATGCAGAAATTGTGAAAATAATAATTAAAAACTTTGGACACGATACTTTGCCCGAAAATTACACACTTCCTGTTTATTACAATTTTAACGGTGTTGAAACCGATACCGAAAGTGTTGTTCTAACATCTAAACTTGCACCCGACAGTTCTTTTACATTTACTTTCAGTCAAACTGTTGACATGTCAGATTTTGAAACTTATACTTTTAAAATTTATTCAGAGCCAATTTATGACGCAAATAGTGAAAACGATACATTATTTACAAATGTTGAAGCTTACGGATATCCTTCATTTGAATTTAACCCTGATACAATCTTATCGTCGCAAGCCGACACCCTTGTGCTTGATGCAGGAGCTTATGAAACTTATTTATGGCAAGATGGCTCAGAAAATCAAACATTTAATGTTGAAGATTCAGCATCAGCAAGTTATTATGTTACAGTTACTGATATTCATTCTTGTTCGGCTAACGATTCAATTCATATTATAAGTAAAGACCTTGGTGTAACAAACATGATTTCTCCAATAAGCAATTGTGGATTAGGCGAATCAGAAATTGTTGAAGTAGAAATTAAAAACTTTGGGCACGACACTTTGCCAATTGGTTACAAACTGCCGGTTTTCTATAAAGTAAACTACTCACCTCCTATTGAGGAAGAAATAATACTTACAGAAAAACTTGCACCGGGAAACACATTAGACTATACCTTTACTCAAACTATTAATATGTCGAGCACTGGATATAATTACATTTTTAAAGTATATTCAGAGCCGGACTTTGATGCAAACAGCAGTAACGATATTTATAAAGACACTCTATATAATTATGGTGATTTCCCTGTTGTTGAATTAGCTTTCGATACAATTTTCACTTCTCAAGCCGATACTGTTATTCTTGATGCAGGTGCAGGATTTACAACTTATCAGTGGCAAGATTTAGATTCGATAAATCAAACTTATCATGTAAATAAATTATCATCGGCAACTTATTCAGTTACAGTTACTAATGAAAATGGTTGCGAAGGAAGCGATACAACAACAATTATTGCAAGCGATATTGGTATTTCTCAATTGATATCACCAACAAATAGCTGTGAATTAAGCCATTCAGAAAATGTGAAAGTTTTAATAACTAATTTTAGTCACGACACTCTTAATGTAAATGACTCTGTTTTTGTAGCACTTAAATTTAATGATGCTCTGGTTGAGACAGATACTATTCTGATGGATAAAACAATTTTGCCGGACAGTTCGTTTGAGCACTCTTTTGTTAATTATTTTGATTTAACACAAGTAGGTAATTATAAATTTGAAACCTTTACAATAAACGACTTAGACATTAACAATCAGAACGATACACTCATTAGCGATGTTAGTGTTTACGGCTATCCTGATTTTAGTTTAGAATTCGATACAATTGCTACATCACATCCTGACACAGTATTTTTAGATGCCGGAGAAGGCTTTGCTACTTATTTGTGGCAAGATGGTTCAACTAAACAGACCTTTCATGTTAAAAAACGATTATCAAAATGGTATAGCGTAACTGTTAGCGATGTTCATGGCTGTGAAGCAAGCGATTCAACATTTATCTCATATTATCGAAAATTCGATTTGGGAATTACAAATTTTATATCACCGGTTAGTGCTTGTGAACTTAGCAATAGCGAAGAACTTGTTGTAAACATTTCAAATTTAGGACCTGACACACTATTTACCGGCGATGTTGTTACATTGGGATATAAAATTAATGAAACGCAAATTAATGCTGAAGATTTAGTTTTATCACAAACATTCTTCCCTTTAAATACATTAACATACACATTCACAAACAAGGTTGATATGTCTATACCTGATACTTATTTGTTTAAAGTATACAGCAGTCACATGTACAATATAAATCACAGTAATGATACTCTGTTGCATATTGTTTATACTTATGGTTATCCGGATATTGATTTGGGAGAAGATACAATTCATACAACACAACCAGACACAATAGTTTTAGATGCCGGAGCAGGTTATGAAACTTATTTATGGCAAGATGGTTCAACTGAGCAAACATTTAATGTTACTTCTGAGCAATCGGCATGGTACAAGGTTCAAGTTACTGATGAACATGCTTGTTCTTCATCAGATTCTGTTTACCTTGATTCTCATGTGGGAATAAAAAATCTTAATAATAAATTGTTAATTAATATTTATCCTAATCCTGCAAAAGACAGACTAAATATTGAATTCAATACAAATAAAAAACAAGATGTTATTATAGAATTAATAAATATCTCAGGGCAAACAGTTATAAAAGAAACAATTGAAAATGTTGTGAATTATAAAAACAGTATTGATGTTTCTGATTTCACAAAAGGATTTTATTACTTTAAAATCTATAATAAAGAAATGATGAAAATTAAATCAGTTGTTATTCAATAATTCTACTCGCTCATTCGGATTTGTAATACGAAAGTATTAACCCGGAAAATTCATAATTTTTCTACGCTTAAGAATTACCAACAAATTTGG
>QMPG01000187.1 GCA_003648455.1 Bacteroidota bacterium | reverse complement strand
TGGGAATTTCATTAACCCCAAATTTGGGTATTACTAAATCGGGGTTTCCCGCTTTGCACCCCACTATCTATCACACATTCATACAATTCACTTCGTTTTTGTATGAATAAAGCGGGTTAATTTAGATTAAACATGAAATATTAGCATGCTTCTATAATTAACCCGAAAAATTCATAATTTTTCTACGCTTAAGAATTACCAATAAATTTGGTGTTTTTAATAAGCACGAATTTGGGTACTTCTAATGCGGGGTTTGCTTGCGTGAGCTCACCGCCAGCTGGCGGTTCGGTTCCCGCTTTACTTTCCACTATACATCGCTTATTTTGTAAGATTTGTTGCCAGTTCAGCAATATTTATTCCTGAAAAATTACCTGAACTCATCAATAATAAGTTTTTATTTTTGAAATTAATATTTTTCAAAAAAGTTACTAATTCATTAATATCTGTTAAAATTTTTGAGTTATTATGATTAAATGCTTTTTTAACTTGCTCTTTATCAAGTTGTTTTAATCTTTTTAGTTCAATTGCTTTTGGATTGAAATAAATAATAGCTAAATCAGCTTTGTTCATTGTATCTTTATAATGAGGCAAAAAGCTTTCGTTTAAACTGCTGTAAGTATGTAGTTCTATGCAGGCAACAAGCTCTCTTTCAGGATATTGCTGTTTTGTTGCTGAGGTTGTTGCTTTTAATTTAGATGGTGAATGTGCAAAGTCAAGATAAATATTTGTATTCTCATTTTTTGTAATTAGTTGCAATCTTTTTGCAGCTCCGGAAAATTCTGAAACAGCTTTGTAAAAATTTTTATTGCTTATTCCCAATTCATTGCAAATAAGCCTGGCACCATTAACGTTTTGCATGTTGTGTTCACCAAATAATTGAATTGATTCTTTTTCACTGTCAGTTATTAATTTGCTTATGTTATTTTCTATAATGTATTTATGTGTTGAATAAGGGATTTTTGTAATTTCGTTATTATTATTTTTTACGATCTTTTTTAAAACAGGGTCATCATTAAAATAAATTAAAGTGCCGTTTTTTTCAATTGTTTTGATAAATATTTCGAATTGCTCAACATAATTTTCAAATGTTGGAAATACATTTATATGATCCCAAGCAATGCCGCTCAAAAGAGCAATGTTTGGTTTGTAAAGATGGAATTTGGGACGCCTGTCTATTGGAGATGAAAGATATTCGTCGCCTTCAAAAACGGCAATTTTTGCATCGTTTGAAAGACTTACCATTGTTTCAAAACCTTTTATTTGAGAACCAACCATATAATCAAATTTAATGTTATTGTATTTTAACACAAACATTATTATTGATGTGATTGTTGTTTTTCCGTGGCTTCCACCTATTACGACACGTGTTTTATTTTTTGTTTGTTCGTATAAGTATTCGGGATATGAAAATATTTTTAAATTTAATTCTTTAGCTTTTAGCAATTCAGGATTATCTTCGTGTGCATGCATGCCTAAAATAATTGCATCAAGCTCAGTTTTGATTTTTGATGTGTCCCAACCAATTTTTTCAGGAAGTAGATTATATTTTTTTAAACGACTTTTTGAAGGTTCAAAAATTTCATCATCAGAACCTGTTATTGTGTATCCTTTTTTATGCAATGCTATGGCTAAATTATGCATTGCTGTTCCACCAATTGATATAAAATGTACTTTCATCTATTTGTTTTTTTTACTTACACAAAAGTAAGAAGACAAAAGATGAAAGACAAAAGTGTATGGCAGAAAAAAACACTATTTAGATTTGATTTTTAATTTCTGTCCCGGTGAAATTTTTCTTGCGTTTGAAATATTGTTTAATTTCATTATATCAACATTTGAAACACCCGGGTATTTTTTTGCAATGTCCCAAAGATTATCGCCATATTTTACAGTATAATAAACATAGTTTCCTGTATCTTTTTGTTTTTTAGTTGTTGATTTTGGTGAAGTAGGAACTTTTTTACCAACCGATGCCTGTTTTTGGGCAAAAGTCATTGAGTTAATTTTTTTGTAATATTTTGCTTTGTTTTTAGGTACATATACAACTAAACGTTGACCTGCTCTAATAATATTACGTCTGATACGATTCCAATAACGCAAGTCAGAAGTTCTTACGTGATACCAACTGGAAATAAATCCCAGGTTATCGCCGGGTTGAACTCTATAATAAAGTTTTGTGTAATTTCCTGATGGTGCTTGAGGATGATATCTTTTATATTTTGGTGGTGCTTTGTGAACACTATTCGGGTCAAAAAACACAGAATCTTTGTATGCAAAAATTGAATCTTGAAAATCAATAAATTGAGTTGTGTATTGAACGGGCAATTTTAAAGAATAAGATTTTTTGTAGGCGGGAATAATATCTCGACGATATTGTGGGTTTAAATCACGAAGCATTTGAATAGGTATTTGCAAAACTTCAGCTACCTGACGTAAATGTAATGGTTCAGATACCATTATTGTATCTGTCACAATTGGTAAGTCAATTTTACGAGGACTTAAGTTATGTTCTTGATAATAATTCATAACATAAGTAGCTGCAATAAAAGCAGGAACATATCCTCGTGTTTCTCTTGGCAATCGGTAATAGATTTCCCAATAATCGCGTTTGCCACCGGAGCGTCTGATAGCTTTATTCACGTTTCCGGCACCACAATTGTAAGCTGCAATTGCTAAAACCCAATCGTCATAAATTTTATATAAATCTTTTAAATAATTAACTGCAGCATAACTTGATTTTATTGGGTCGCGACGCTCGTCAACAATTGAATTAATCTCCAATTTGTAACTTTTCCCAGTGTAATACATAAACTGCCACATTCCTGTTGCACCAACTCTGGATACTGCTTTTGGGTTTAATGCTGATTCAATTACCGGAAGATATTTTAATTCTACAGGTAGGCCGTTGGCATCCAAAATTTGCTCAAATACAGGGAAATAATATTGAGATAATCCCAACATAACCTCTACTAAGTTACGTTTTTTGTGAGTATAAAGATGTATATAGTTTCTAACTACTTTGTTAAACGAAAGGTTAATAAAAACAGGTAATTCACTAAGTCTTTTAATATAAACAGAATCGGGGAAATCCGGTATTATCGAATCGTTAAATTCGCTTACAACTAATCCGCTGTCATTTGTTTGTAACGATTGCTGAACATACCAAAGGCGAAGTAAGCTGTCGAGATTTTGTGAAAAGTCCAATTCATTGAATTGTGTTTTTACTTTTGTAGAATCTTTATCGTTATCATCAGCAAAAATCACAAAAGGCTGACAAAATAAAAATATTAAAATTATTATTTTTTTTAAAATATCCATTAGATTAAGTTAAAAGTTCATAAAGTTGAGCGATAACGAAATCCCGATACTTCGGGATTAAAAGTTCATAAAGTTATATATATAATTATAACCATTTTATAATGAACTTCTCATTTAATTCTGTTAATTAATAAAACTAAAATCTGATAGTACATTTAATTCCTATCGGATAATTATTTGTTGAAGATGCAAAGATAATACTTTTTGGATTAACTAACATCGGTTCAACTCTTAAAGATAAGTCATCGCTAATATCATAGTCGTAAAAATTGGCATCGACACTTGCATCAATTATGTTTAATATGTATAATGCGAACGCTCCAATGTAGCATAAATCGCGGTTTCGTCGCCAATAATCTTTTTGATTAAGAAGGCTCTCTTCACTTGCCCAAGGGTAAGCATCAACTGTAGTTGAATCACCATCGGTACGATACTGATAAGCTGTTTTATATTTCTGATAATAATTATTGTTATTGTCGGCAAAATAAATTAATGAGCCAAAGCCAATATAAATTATTGGAACTTTCCAATATTGTTTATTATAAATTTGTCCCATTCCGGGAATAGCTATTGAAAAATAAGTTGCTAATTTAGGCGAATGTTTTTTAATTTTTACGCTATCTGAAATATTATTATTTTGAGCATTATTGTTTTTCTGTCCAAAAGAGGATGTTGCAATAAATAGCAAAAAAACAATAATTAAATTTTTAGGAATGAGATTTTTCAAAGTAATATTAATTAAAATTATTTTTTTTACTCATATAGAATATTAAGAAATAATAAATAATATTTAGAAAAAAGGAATATGTTTTAAGTTAAATTAAATATGAAACAATTAATTATTTAATTTATCAAAAATACCAACAATGCGTTCTAATTCTTCGTCTGTTTTAAAAGGGATGGTGATTTTACCTTTTCCTTTTGCATTTCTTTTAAAGTCAACTTGAGTATTAAAAAAATCCGACAAATGTTTTTGAAGTTGAACATATTCTTGATTATTATTTACAGGACTGTCTGATTTATTATTTTTGTTATTATTATTGTTTAGATCTCTAACCAAATCTTCAACTTTACGAACAGATAGACCTTGATCAATAATTTTTTTAAATATATTCAACTGGCTTTTATCGTCTTCAATATTTATTAAAGCGCGAGCATGTCCCATTGAAATATACTTACTGCGAATGCCAAGTTGAATTTCAGCAGGTAGTTTAAGTAATCGTAAATAATTTGTAATAGTAGAACGTTTTTTCCCAACCCTGTCGCTCAATACTTCTTGAGTAAATTTGCATTCTTCGATTAATCGTTGATAACTAATTGCAACTTCTATAGCATCTAAATCTTCGCGTTGAATATTTTCAACCAAAGCTAACTCCAACATTGCCTGATCGTCAGCTGTGCGAACATAAGCAGGAATTTTTGTCAAGCCAGCTAGTTTTGAAGCTCTTAACCTTCGTTCACCTGTAATTAATTGATATTTAGTATTGTTAACTTTACGAACAGTAATGGGTTGGATAATACCTAGTTCCTTTATTGATGTTGATAGTTCGTTTAAAGCCTCTTTGTCGAATTGTGTACGTGGTTGAAAAGGGTTAACTTCAATATATGAAATATTAATTTCATTAATATTTTTGTCGTTTTCTAAAACTTTTTCAGAATCTTCAATTAATGCTCCAAGACCTCTTCCTAATGCTTTTTTCTTTGCTACCATTTGCTAATTTGTGATTTATTTTAAGGATTATGTAGAAATAAAATTATATCTATTCCTTTTTATAAAATCCTGTAAATTGAAGTAATAAATTAAACGCAAAGTTATTAATTTAAATAATAAATTAATAATGTAAGTGTAAAAATTTATTTTATAATTTTGTCTTCGTTATTAATATTTGTCATTTCATTTTTTTGCAATAATTCACGAGCTAAATTTAAATAATTAGTTGAACCGGCTGAAGCAGAATCGTATAGAAGGATTGGTTGTCCGTAGCTTGGAGCCTCACTTAATTTTACATTTCTCTTAATTAGAGTTTTAAAAACCATTTGCTGGAAATGTTTATTTACTTCTTCAACAACCTGATTAGATAACCTTAAACGAGAATCATACATAGTGAGTAAAAAACCTTCAATTTCTAATTCGGGATTTAATCGGGTTTGAATTATTTTTATAGTATTTAATAATTTACCTAATCCTTCGAGAGCAAAATATTCGCATTGAACTGGTATGATAATAGAATCGGCGGCAGTTAATGAATTAACAGTTATTAATCCTAAAGAAGGAGAGCAGTCAATAAAAATGAAATCATAATCATTTTTAATTTTTTCGATAACCAATTTCATGGCCTTTTCTCTGTTTGGCATATTCAGCATTTCAATTTCGGCTCCTACCAAGTCAATATTTGAAGGAATGATATCAAGTTTTTCAATTTCTGTATTCAGAATAATGTCATTAGGATTAATATCATCAACTATGCATTCGTAAATACTTGTTTTAATGTTTTTAACATCAAAACCTAAACCGGAAGTTGCATTAGCCTGAGGGTCTGCATCAATCAATAATACTTTATGTTCAAGAGCGGCAAGGCTTGCTGCTAAATTTATGGCTGTAGTTGTTTTTCCTACTCCACCTTTTTGATTTGCAAATGCTATTACTTTAGGCATAATATATAATTTTTATTGAAATTTATACTTTTAAAAAACACGTTGCAATTTAATTAAAATTATTAAATATTTTAAATTTTACGATAAAAGTATTCTTTATCAGAATGATTATATTTTTTATCTTAGTAAAGAATCAGCTTGTTACATACAAAAAAAAGTTATTAACAAAATAATTAATTCAATAGTATAAAAAACAATTTAATCACCAATTTGCAGTGATTGACCATTTTTTTTTATAACTTAATATTTATTTATTAATTTTGTTAATAATCTAACAAGTCATAAATTAATTTCAC
>QMPG01000186.1 GCA_003648455.1 Bacteroidota bacterium | reverse complement strand
CTCGATATTTTGATGTTGCGTATAATGAGGTTGCATACCAAATTGCTTAACTTAACATTGCATAATATTAGCTTTATTAGCCTTTTGCTCTTGCAACGTATAACAATATGCAAACGCAATTTGATACGTTTAAATCAACGAAGAAAACAAACTTGTTTGCTTTTCGGGAGTTGATTTAAACGCACTACGTCTGCAACCTCATTATAGTGCATTTAATTCGTCCATAACTTTTTGCCAATAATCAGTTTTATCTGGCAATAATGTAGGTGGCAAATCATCAAGTATTTCTTTTACTACAATTATTGCAGCTTCTTTAATTATTGGATTTTCATCTTTGCCATAAATATGAGTTTCAAATAATAAATCGAAATACTTATCAAATATTTCATTTGCTTTTTCTTTTGGTGTCATAATCATTTATATAAAACGCACTATAACAATGTATAACAATCATTGTATTAGCACGTTGTAGTTAATAAATCTATTTAATTTTAATATTCATTTTCTTTAATTTAATTTTCGGTTAGCAACGCTTGTTATACTTACCGTTATAATCCAGTTTGCTTAATCTGTCCATAAAACTCCACAATCATTGCAAAGATAAACCTCGCATTCAACGGTTTGTGAGTCTTTGTGTTCGCAAACCGTATCTATAACAGGCGGTATATTGCAGTTTTTTACTTGCTGTTTTGCGTATTCTTCCATTGCTTTTATTGCATCATCATACCAAATTTCAGCTTTATTTTCAGCCCTTATTTCGCCAATAATATTATTTAATATTTCTTCCTTAGTTTTCATATAATTAGTTTTTGTATTTTAATTCGTAAAAAACCGTCAATCCGTTAGCATTAATTAAGACTAACGATGTTCCTATACCAAGAAAAGAAAGTTATACGCCAACCAGCCACTTTTACTTTGTATGTTTTTCCTTTTTCAAGTTTATTTTGAAAGTCGGTGCTGTTAAATTTAAAGAATAACCAACTATCAGTATTCTCAAATACTTCATTTTCTGTATAAACAATAAACTTACTGTTTATGTTTTTGCCCGACCCTGTTGTAATTCTTTCTTTATCTTTTATTGTAATTGTTATTTTTTCACTACTCATATAATATGCAGCAGGATAACCAATTAAAATAACTAATGCTAACACGAAATATAGTGTATAGTTTGCTTTTTGTTTTAAATTTCTCATTTGTTCTGTTTTTAAAAGTTAATATTAAATTTAAAGTTTCGTGTAGTTTATTGGCACTACACATAGCTGTAAACCGTTACCGTGCATAAGTTAAAAAATCAAATGAATCTTTTCTAATTTCAATAATTTTAGAACCTAATTCGTCTGTTTTTTCTAATTCTATAATAACGAAATCTTTATTTTCTTTGCCTTGCCATTTTCCTGTAAGTGATATTACTTTACCTTTAATCCCTCTGTATTCAATATCAATTCCTATTTCTAATTTAGGTTGAAACAATTTGATTTTAAATTCCCTTTCTATGTTTTTCATTTATATTACATTTAAAACACAAATATAGTTTACTATTATCTAATTAACAAACATTTTATCGGTTTTTTTGATAATTTTAATTATGCCCTATAACATATCACTTTATTTTTTATTTAGAATATTAATTTTTAACATTGCAAAATAAATCTTAAAATAAATAAAGATGAAAGCAATAAAAAAAATAAGTTTACTAATTGTGTTTTTATATTTTCCTATTCGTTTCATTGTTACATTAATTTGGGGGGTATAATAATATGACAGAACTAACAAAAGATAAAATTGAATTATTACAATCTCTACAAAGTTTAGCCGAGCAAGTCGAAGCAAAACTATTTTTAGAGGGCGAAACAGTTTTGTTTATTAAATCTAAACACAAAATGTTTGCCTATATCTATAATGATGATAGCTTAAACGACTTATACAGTAGTATTGCTAAATTTCTCTAATAGTTTTACTCGAAATATTAATTACAGAATAATTGCCGGTATTGTTCATTCCTATAACATAAGGGCAACTTGCTACAAATACGACATTTCCTAAATTATCTATTTGTATTAAAAAAGGATATGCAGCATTTTTGTTACTCCCGAAATTTACGATGTATGTTCCTGTATCTAATTTACCTTTAAACTCTTTTATAATTTCTCGTTTAAGCTCGTTACTTGTTTTATCAAGTGTAATAGCTGTTGTATTCACATTTTCAGCTAATTCAGGTATTGTCTTTTTTGCTTTAAATTTTATTTTTTTTGTCATAGTTATTATTATTTTTAAACTGTATAAATACTTGTTGATTTACCGTCAAATGTTCGTGAAGCCATTAATATCAATTCAAATTTACATAAGACGTTTGCAGGAACTTCTACGGTAAGAAATTTATTATTATCTTTTAATTCAATACGTGAGCTAAAAGTCTTAATATCTGCACATTCTAATACTACTTTTGTATTATCAATATCTTCGCCTTTAATTCTTATGATTTCTGTTGTATCTTTAGAACGGTCGATTTTGGTAATATTTATACCCCCAATAACACACGCCCCAAAGCCTAAATCTTTTGCTTTGATTTTTATTAACGCAACCTTATTTCTTCGGTTGTCTAACTCGCATTTCATTATCTTCCCTTGTTTTATAAGCGATAGTATCATAATCAATCTAATTTTAAATAACCATTAATTTTACTTTATTTCGGTTTCCTTGATTTACATTTATACAGATAGTTTTATTTTCATTATCTTGAGGAAAAATAATATCCTCAATTCGTTTAACATAATGCACTACATTTATAGTATCTAATTTTTTTCCTACAAATTCAAATTCAAAATACAACGAGTAACCGCTTTCTAATTTTTTATTAAAAGCCGATTTAACTTGCCAACCTAATTTATCTTTAAATTCTTTTTGCTTAGTCCAATGGAGATTATTGTAAACGTTAAATGATAATTTTTCTATATCGTTTATTTCTATTGTTAATTTACTTTTAATCATAACTTAAATTAAATTAAATATCAAACAAATATACTAATTTATTTTTAAATCCAAAGTTTTTAACTTATATTTGCACAAATCATAAGTTTTTTTTCAGTTATATATTTTTGAGTTAAGACAAAAGGCGGAAAAACCGCCTTTTTTTGTTGTATATAAAAAATGAATGTAAGGGGGTACTAATTGTTATTATTATAACGAGTAACAGCTTGTTTTACTTCGTTTATGTTACTTTCTTTGTTTTTCATAAACAATTCAGCTTTTTGTAAGTAAATTGTTGCAGAACGTCTGCCGTTAGGTAAATTTACTTCTATTGACAAATACAAATCATTACCAATTTCTTGAAATACTAATGATGATAATTCGTTTTGATTTACTTTAATCGTTCTTATTATCGGTAACAATTCTTTTATTAACTCATCATACATAATTGGTCTTTTTTATTGCAAATATAGTTATTATTATTTAATAAGCAAATGTTTTATCGGTTTTTTTGATAACTTTCTTAAACTCGTGAAATTTACCTTTTTTAGCATACAGATTTTCATTATATTTTTTGCAGATGTTTATTACAGACGTAAAGCCTCTTGAACTAAAATAATCAATAACATCTTGAACTTTTTCGTTATTTGCGTTAAACATTATTCCGTCAGTAACATACTTTATAACTTTGCCCTGTAATAAGTTTTCTGCTGCATAGCCCATTGTATTAGCCGAATAATGCCTTACATTATCAAATATTCTTTTGTAAATAGAAATATCACAACTAATAGATTTTTCTTTTGTAAACAAATCGTTAAGGATATGAAAATCATTATCCAAAAGCCCCTCTATTAGCTCATCTTTATTTTCATTTGTCAGAACTCCACTATAAATATTTACACTTGTTTTTTTTGCCATATATCCTATTGCTATATTTCGCAAAAGTTTAAAATCGGGGTGTAGATATTCCTCGTAAAAATTCTTATCTATAACGCCGAAATTAAATAATGTTTGCCAATAACAATGCTCAATATCTACATCTACGAAATACGCATCAACGGGCAATTTTTTATAAGGTTTCAAATCTAACTTAGATATTAGTTTATACTCATCTTTTATTTCGGGTATATCAAAATTGTTTTTTATAATATATTTATGATATTGCTCTTTGAGTTTTTTAAAAAATATTGAACCAAATTGATTAATTATTTCGTCATTTTCTTTGTCTATATTAGCAGGTTTTAAATCTCTTTTTATATAAAATGATTTTGGTATTGTAGCTGTATATTTAGCTGTATCGGTAACTATTTCTATTTTAGCATTAGATTTTAATATACTAATAGGAGTTTTTTTATCCGCCAAATTATGAATAATAATCGGCATTCCAGACTTACTTGTTTTTTTTGTTAATAAGGTCATAACTCAATCACTTAATTTTTTACCCTAATTTTTTCAAAATATCTGCTTTTTCTTGCTTGTATTCTTTAAATGAAATTTTGTCTTTTTCAAATAATATTCTTAAATCTTCTAACTCCTGTTTGATAATTTCTTTTGTCGCTTCGATACGTTTTAACTCTACGCTTTTATTAGCTTCAATCTTTGCTAACTCTACTTTTTCATTTTCTTGTTGAGGGGCTTCTTTTTTAGTTTCTTTTTTATCAGCTTTTTTTACTTCCTCTTTTGCTCGTTTTTTAAAATCATTATCCCCATTTACAACTTGAACGGCTACATCTTCAACTGTTTTTTCGGGTTTATGTAAAATCTTGCCGTATTGGTCTAATTTACCGTCTAAATTAAATTTTGCTAACTCAAAATCGGGAAACGTCAATTTATTACCGTTTCTGTCTGTTAGCATTATTTCAATCTCGTAACATTGTAATTTCTTATTCCAAAAGGGTTTATCACTCTCGTAATATTTGCCATTTTCAGACCTACGCCAACGCATAGTCCAATTAATATCTTCGGTTGAGTATGTTTCGTTAAGTCCTCTAACCGCTTGTTGAACTTCGTTAAGAAACCTTACAAATCCCTCTAAATATTCCTCTAATTCGGGTAAAGCGTGAGGTGTATCATCTGTATAAGTGCCTTGAATACTACCTTTATATAAGTTTTCAGAATAAAAATGTAAGTATGGAGGCGATATACTTATCGGTTCTGTTATATCATAAGGCATCTCCCAATATCTATTATGCAATTCAAAATAATCATCTGTAATAAAAGGTGGTGGTGGGAGTGCTTTTAATGATTTTTTTGTAATTAAAGGAAATAATTGTCTGTACCATTTTAAAACATTTTTAACCCCACTCCGATAATCTTTAACATCAATATTTTCTAAATCGGAGGCTTTAATATCTTGTAATTGAACATAAATAGCATTAACACGCTTTGTTAATTCGGCTTGTCGTTCTTTGCTATCTTCAAAACCCTCTCGTTTAAGTCGTTTTGTTATGTTTATGTATTTGGCGAGAATACGCCTTATGTTCTGTTTGGATATTGCTACTTTTTTACGTGTAGTAGTTTTTTTTCTTTTAGCTTTCCCCCTTTTTGCCATAAGATTATTTTATATTATATTTTCGCAGTCATTTATTTGTTGGCTGTTAGAAAAAGGGGTTAATATATCTATTTTATATAATCTCATTATTGTAATTTAAAAAAGTAAAAGGGCAGCACCGGACAGACTAACGGGCGTTAATCTTGCTACCCTCTTATTTTATTTTAAATATTGTTTTAATTTACTTATCATTTTTTTAATATTTTATTGTCCGGTAAAAAAATCTATGCAAAGATATAATAATTTTTTTAATATTACCAAACCTTTTACCAACTTTCGTTAAAAATTTTTTCTTTTTCTTTTAATAATAGCTTGTTAGCTGTAAACAGTAAATTTTTAAACTTGTCTTTTTCAATAGATTGAGTAAATATTTGTCCGTTTTCAGAAAATTTGTATTTAACTTTTACAGAAACATTACTTGTATCTATTCCTATTATTCTAATTTTAATATATCCGTTTTGCAGATAACCCTCAATTTGTATAAGGTTATTGATTTTAATACCCTCTTTTTGCTTCTCTATTTCGTAAAATTCTTTTGTAAAATACTCGATATTAACATAATCAAATTTAGGGTTTTTAGTAACCTCTTGTAAATCATCTTTACGGTTAAATATTCTGTCTAACTTACCATTTGCTTTGATATTTAAGATATTTCCTGTATTTGTAAAATTGCTATATGTTAAAATTACTTTTGTCATTCCTAATTAAATTTTGTCCTTTAATATGATATTTGTATTTTATCGTTAAATCAAGGGTCTTATACATTGATTATCAATTATTTAGGGTTTGGTGAAGTTCCGATTATGCTAATGTTAT
>QMPG01000185.1 GCA_003648455.1 Bacteroidota bacterium | reverse complement strand
TAATATTTTTAACTTTTTAATTTGTAAGTTATGGCAAGACAAAAATTGGGAGGATTTAATGCATCATCAATGGCAGATATTGCTTTTTTGCTTTTAATATTCTTCCTTGTTACAACAACTATGGATACAGATTCTGGAATATCTCGAAAGTTGCCTCCAATGCCTGAAAAAAACCAACAAAAATCAAGTGATAGAATTAAAGAACGAAATGTGTTCGTAGTTCTTATCAATAAAAATAATCAGTTGTTGGTTGAAGGTGAACCAATGGATGTTAGTCAATTGAAAGATAAAGCTAAAGAATTTATTGAAAATCCAGCTAATAATCCCAAGTTGCCCGAAAAAAAGATAACAGAAATTGATAATAAATATTTTGGAAGTCAATATCCTGTTTCAAAAGGTGTTATTTCTTTGCAAAATGACAGGGGCACATCTTATGGGACATATATAAAAGTTCAGGATGAATTAGCATCTGCTTATAATGAATTACGTGATGAGTTGTCTATGAGAACTTTTTCAAAAAAGTATGGAGACTTAAGCGATAGTAAGAAAGATCTAATTAAAAAGATATATCCTCAAAGAATTTCTGAGGCTGAACCTAAAAATGTAGGAGGAGGAAAATAATTATGTCAAAATTTAAAAAATCAAGTAATAAAGAAACTCCCCCAATATCAACCGCATCACTGCCTGATATTGTATTTATGTTGCTTTTTTTCTTTATGGTTAGTACCACAATGAGACAACAGGATCTTAAAATTAAAGTTCATGTTCCTGCAGCTGTTCAAATACAAAAATTGGAAAAGAAGTCTTTGGTAAGTTATATATATGTTGGTTCTCCAACAAAAAAATACCAAAAGATGTTTGGTACAGAACCTCGTATTCAATTAAATGATGCTTTTGCTACAACTAGTGATATACGTGATTATATTACTAGTGAAAGAGAAGCTCGAGACGAGAACGAGGTTCCTTTTATGACAACGTCATTAAAAGTTGATGAATATACAAAAATGGGAATTGTTACTGATATAAAACAACAACTCAGAAAATGTAACGCACTAAAAATAAATTATTCTACGCGAAAAAGTTCGTCAGAATAAATTTAAAATATATTAAGAGGAGCTTTTGTTCCTCTTTTTTTTATCAATAAATACCAATCTATAAAATTCCCCTTTTTACAGATTGTATTTGTCCCTATTTCATTTGTTTTTTTATTATTCATAATTTATGTATATTTAATAATTAATATAAATGATGTAAATTTGGACTAATGAGACATATTCTTGTACCTATTGATTTTTCCGAAGATTCTTTACATGCACTAAAGAATGCTATTGAGTATGCAAATAAGCTCAAGGCAAACATTAGGCTTATTCATGTAACAAAAAAATATATTGCTTTTAATGAAGAAATTAATTTGAATAAAAACTTTAATAAACTTAATAGTTCAATTGAAGATTATTTAAATTTCGTTATAGACAAATACAAATCGAAACTTAATGGTACTTTTGATTATAAAATTAGAGAAGGAAAAGTTTATGCAGAGATTACTAATCAAGCAAAATATGACAATGCTCTAATGATTGTTATGGGTACTCATGGAATGTCAGGCTTTGAGGCAAGATGGATTGGTTGTAATGCATTTAGAGTTGTTGTTAATTCAGCCTGTCCGGTTGTAACAATAAGGAGGGGATTTGAGAAAAACGGAGTAAAGAAAATTGTAATGCCAATTGATCTTTCCTCAGAATCAAGACAAAAGGTGCCGTTTGTTACAAATATTGCAAAACAGTTAGGGGCAGATATTTATTTATTAGATATCTGTTCTTCAGATAAAGATGAAAAAAGCGAAAAGTTAAAAGACTATTCAAGACAAGTTGCTGAATATATTAATAAAAATGATGTGAGTTGCATAAAAAAATTTCTCGTTGGTAATAGTATGACAGATACTGTTGTCGATTTTTCAAACGTTATTGATGCAGATCTTATAGCAATAATGACAGAACAATCAGAAAGTGCAAAAGATTATCTTATTGGTACATATGCACAGCAAATGATTAACCATTCACCTATTCCAGTAATTTCTTTTAATCCGGTTTAATTATGAAAAGATTATTTTTATTTTTTTTAGTAATTCAAGTGTTTAATATTGATGTACTCGTAGCCCAAGGAGATAATAGTCAAGATTTTTGTTTTTTCAATCATATTCAAAAAAACGATTCGCAAACAGGTCAAATTAATATTTATCAGTCAAAATCAATAGAGACTTTGGTAAATAAATTTATTTCTATTAATAAAAAACAAAGAGGGATTAAAGGTTATAGAATACAAATATTTTCAGCATCTGGACAACAAGCAAGAGAAGAAGCGAAAAATGTTAGAACAGAGTTTATCTCCAATTATCCTGATTTTGATTATAGATTAATTTATCCACTTTATCAACCTCCTTTTTTTAAAATAAGAGTTGGAGATTATAGAACAAAAGAAGAAGCTTTAAAATTTTACAAACAAGTTGTTAAAAAATTCCCTAATTCATATATTGTGAAAGCAATTATTAATTACCCAAAACTTTAATGTCGTTTTATTCTATAATAATATGTAGTAATAGCAATTGTGAGTTAAAACGACTTCTTAAACTTAAGTAATTTCCATTAAAATAATATTTCAATGAGTGAACAAATTAAACATGAATGTGGTATAGCTTTAGTACGATTGTTAAAACCCCTTGAATATTACCAATCCAAGTATGGTACATGGCAATATGGTTTGCAAAAGTTATATTTGCTCATGGAGAAGCAGCGCAATAGAGGACAGGATGGGGCAGGTGTTGCATGCGTGAAATTTGATTTGCAGCCCGGTAATAAATATATACATAGAGTTCGTTCAAACGCATCAATGCCAATTGTTAATGTGTTTGACGAAATAAATTCGAAAATTGAATTAAATCAAGAATTAGCTAATGATGCTAGTTGGTCAAAACAAAATTTACCTTTTGCAGGAGAATTGTATTTAGGACATTTGAGATATGGCACATTCGGACGAAATAATATTGATAATGTGCATCCTGTAATGCGCGAAAATAATTGGAAATCAAGAAACCTGGTGGTAGCCGGCAACTTTAATTTAACCAATGTTGATGAGTTGTTCCAAACATTAATAGATTTAGGGCAGTATCCCAAAGATTATTCAGATACAGTTACAATACTAGAAAAATTAGGACATTTTTTAGATGAAGAAAATCAAATTTTATTTAATAAATTCAAAAAACAAGGCTTTTCAAATAAAGAAATTTCAAAGCTTATTGCTCAGGAATTAAATGTTAAACATCTCCTTTGCGAAGCTAGTCAAAAATGGGACGGAGGTTATGTAATTGCAGGGCTTATTGGTCATGGTGATGCCTTTATAAATAGAGACCCAAATGGTATTCGTCCGGCTTATTACTATTATGATGATGAAATAGTTGTTGCTACCTCTGAGAGAGCTGCTATTCAAACAGTACTTAAAGTTCCTATTCAATCAATAAAAGAAATAAAACCGGGTAGTGCGTTGATTATAAAAAAAGATGGGACTATTTCTGAAGAGCAAATAAGACAAGCTAAAGAACGAAAATCGTGCTCGTTCGAAAGAATTTATTTTTCTCGCGGTAGCGATTTTGATATTTATAAAGAACGAAAGAAACTTGGCGAATTATTGGCACCGGCAATATATGAGGCGTTGTCAAAAGATATTAAAAATGCAGTTTTTTCATTTATTCCAAATACAGCAGAAACAGCTTTCTATGGAATGATGGAAGGCATGGATCATTTATTTGTTAAAGAGAAGAAACGAATATTAGCTGAATTAGGCAATGACATAACCGATGAGCAATTAGAGGAAATTGTATCGTTAAAATTAAGAGTAGAGAAAATTGCTGTGAAAGATGTGAAACTACGTACTTTTATTTCTGAAGATAAAAGTAGAAACGATATTGTTGAGCATGTTTATGACATAACCTACGGAACAATTAAGAGAGATGTTGATAGCATGGTTGTTATTGATGATTCTATTGTTAGAGGAACAACACTAAAACAAAGCATTTTGAAGATTTTAGATAGGTTGGGACCAAGACAAATTGTTATTGTTTCGTCTGCACCACAAATTCGTTATCCGGATTGTTATGGTATTGACATGGCAAAATTAAACGATTTTGTTGCTTTTAATGCTGCTATTGAGTTGTTGAAAGAAACAGGTAGAGAAAATATAATTAACGATGTATATCAAAAATCGAAGAAACAACAAAGTTTGCCTAAAGAGCAAATAGTTAATTATGTAAAAGAAATTTACGAACCTTTCTCAGATGAGGAAATATCAAATAAAATTAGTCAATTACTTAGACCAAAAAATATTAAAGCAGATGTTAAAATAATTTATCAAACTGTTGAAAGACTTCATCAGGCTTGCCCTAATGATTTAGGCGACTGGTATTTTACAGGCGATTACCCAACACCTGGTGGAAACAAAGTCGTAAATTCTGCTTTTATTAATTACGTTGAAGGTAAAAATATTAGAGCATATTGATATTATAACTCATGCATTTTACTACCCTTTTATAGTCAATCTGCTCTTTCATATTTGTAATCCGAAAAATTCATAATTTTTCTGAGCTTAAGAATTGCCAACAAATTTGGGGTTTTTAAAATCCCAAATTTGGGTACTTCTAATGCGGGGTTTACTTGCGTGAGCTCACCGCCAGCTGGAGGTTCGTTTCCCGCTTTACTTTCCAATATCCATCGCTAATTCATGCAATTCACTTCGTTTTTGCATGAAAGCGGGTTAAACTATCTCAAATAAAATCGTATGTTTTCTTAATGGTTTAGAAGGAAAGACACATGTCATTTAAAAACATTGTTTTATCATTAAAAAATACCGTTTAATCAATAATGTTTAACTATTGCTATTGCATTGCGTATTTTTTAATAAATACATAGAAATCATGAAACAATTATTTTACATATTAATTTTTGTGCTTATTAGCTTAAATGCGTATTCAGCAGATAGAGAAACAAAGACTAACGGAAATTGGACAACAGCAACTATTTGGGTAGGTAGCAACATACCAATCTCGGCAGATAATGCTATTATAAATAACAACCACGACATTACAATAAGCAGTTCTGATGTAACCACAATTGAAGAACTGACAATGTGGAATAATAGCTCACTAACGATTGATGGAGACTTAACAATTGACAGTTTACATATTAACAACAGAGCTGATTTATTTGTTAATGGAACTTTAACTATTTTGGGTGGAGTTACTATGAGTAATAACTCTGTTTTAAATGTTGATGTTAATGGAGATGTTGATGTTCAGGGCGATTTTACAGCAGGAAATAATGTAGATTTAATAGTTGATGGAACAATAGATATTGATGGAGATTTAACTGCTGGAAATGGAACAACTTTAGATGGAACAGGGACTGTTACAGTTACAGGAGACGTTTCCGGAGATGAAGGATTTGTAGGAGATAGTCAGATTAATACACTTCCTATCAAATTATTATCATTTAATGTTTTTAATAATAATAATCAAATTATAATTAATTGGGTAACAGCATCAGAAATTAACAATGATTATTTCTCAATTGAAAGATCTGTTGATGGCGTTAGTTTTGAGATAATTGATATTGTTAACGGTGCAGGAAACAGTAATAATGTGCTAAACTATGAAACTATTGATAATAAACCTTTACAAGGGACATCATATTACAGGTTGAAACAAACTGATTATGACGGTAAATTTGAATATTCTTCGTTAGTTGCAGTAAAAGTTCATAAAGAAGTGATATCTCAGGCTATGAATGTATATCCAAATCCGGTTTTAAAAAATTCACAAAATGTTAATGTGAAGATTAATGGTTTTAATGAAAATGAAGAAGTTTATGTAAAAGTTATTAATATTTTTGGCAAAGTGGAATATTTTGACAAAATATATTCCGGTTTTGATGGCGCAATTGACTTAAGTCTTGACGCAGGTATTTTTAACTCATTAGGTTATCATATTATTAGTGTCTCATCATCAAACAAAAGTTTTAACAATAGGTTTTTAGTTAAATAAAAATTGAGTCCAGTCTAAAAAGCAAGTATCTACCTATTTGTCATTCAGAACTGGTTTCAGAATTTGCTGATACCATGAAAGTTTAAGATTCCGAAATAAATTCGGAATAAAAAAAAGACCTTTTTAGACTGGACTCATAATTAACCCGCTTTATTCATACAAAAACGAAGTGAATTGTATGAATGTGTGATAGATAGTGGGGTGCAAAGCGGGAACCGAACCGCCAGCTGGCGGTGAGCTCACGCAAGTAAACCCCGATTTA
>QMPG01000184.1 GCA_003648455.1 Bacteroidota bacterium | reverse complement strand
TTTCTTATAGATAATGATGAAAAAGAATTATTAGATTATTTACAAAAAAGACTTGACATTAATAAATGATTATGTTATAATAAGGTATATCAAATGAAGGAGGTAATTATGATAAGAAAAAAAATATATCCAAAAACAAAGAGGGTAGGTATAGAAAGGGGGGTCGTCACAATAACCGAAAAGTTAGATGGTTCAAATATCGGTTTCTTTAAGTTAGATGGTGAGTTAATTGTTGCTACAAGGAATAATATTATTAAATTTAGTGAAATTGAAGAAGTTAGACAAATATTATATAAAGGAATGTATGAATGGCTTATAACTAGTGGTGATATATTGAAACAACAATTATTAGAAAAATCAGGATTTTTCGGTGAATGGCTTGGGATGGGTAAGTTAAAATATAAAGATTTAGATAAGAGAGTTTATATGTTTGCAAAAGCTAATATTGATACAGAATTAGATATAAGAAAAATATGCTATAAAAATGAATTATTTATATATCCATTTTTAAATAAAGAAATCCCAAGTTTTATTGGTATTGTTCCAATAGTAAAAAGTTATAAAAACTATCCAACAATAGAAGAATTGGATAATTTATATAATATATATAAAAACGATAAAGAGAGAAATGTGGAAGGTTTTATAATATTACAAGAAAATCATATTAAAAAATATGTTAGAATGAAGAATGGAAAGTTAGAACCACATAAAAGTTAAATAATATTTGACAAAGTATTATATATATGTTATAATAAAATATAAATAAATTAAAGGAGGTTTTAAATGAGTATAGTAAGAGATTTAGTGGAAAAGAAGAACGAGAAAGATAATTATGTAAGTTACAAAAATATGATTTTCTATGGGGTTACAGGGAAGGCTCAACCTTTATACAGCAAAGTGTTTACTAAGAATGGGTTTAAACAAATGGGTGAAATTTGTGTTGGAGATGAGGTATTTGGATTAAATGGTTTAACTAAAGTGCAAAGTGTTCACCCACAAGGGAAAAGGAAGATATATAGAGTATATTTTAATGATGGGAGATATACAGATTGTGCGGACAATCATTTGTGGTTAGTGAATACCGAAAAAGATAGAGGTAATAGTTGCAGAAAGGGGTTTAATCAAGTTCTTGAAACTAAAGATATGATTAATAATGTGAATATATATTATGGAAATAGAAATAGAAAAAATTACAAAGTTCCTTTAAGTGCTGTTTACTTTGAAAAAAAACAATTAAAAATTCCACCTTATTCACTAGGAGCTTTATTGGGAGATGGTAGTTTTACAAGTAGCTCAATTATGTTTACAAATGTAGAAGATGATGTTATAATGAAAGTATCAAACGAATTACTTCATTTAGAAGTTACAACAAAAATAGCAGAAAGAGGAGCTGTTAGATTAAATGGAGGATTTAAAATTTTAAAACCTGCTTTAAGTGAATATGGTCTTTTAAATTTAAAGTCAAAAGATAAATTTATCCCAAAAGATTATCTTTTGACTTCATTTGAAGATAGACTTAAATTACTTAGAGGACTAATAGATACAGATGGGACTATTGATAATAAGCGTGGAGGTGTGTCTTACAGTACAAGTTCAAAAAGGCTTAAAGAGGATGTTGCATTTTTAGTTAGAAGTTTAGGTGGAAGATGTTTTATTTCTAAAAAACAAGGAAAGTATAAAAAAGATGGTGAAATAATTGAAACAGAAATGTCATATATTTTATCAATATCGTTTGAAAATTTAATTCCATATTCTTCTGAAAAACACACTAAAAGATATGCCGAAAGAAAGGTTAAAAAATATAAAAATAGAGAAGGTTTATATATAACTAAAATTGAATTTTTAAAGGAGGATGATTGTCAGTGTATCGTTGTAGAAGATGAATCACATACATATATCACAGATGATTTTATAGTAACACACAACTCAAGTTTAATTGGTGGATTATCAGAAATAGTTGAAAAACCTATTTTAGTGTTAAGTCCAGCAGGAGGTTCTGAAAAAATAGCAGAGGAATTCCCAAATGTAATATCATACCCAATAGCTTCAATTCAAGAAGCAAATGATATTTACAAGGATTTAGCAAAAGATTTTAAAACTATTAGAGATTTGACACAAGTAATATTGGATAATGATGTAGAAAGGTTGGAAAAAGCAAAAACACATTTTGGTGAAGAATGGGAAGAAGCGTATAAGGTGGCAAAGAATGGTGAGTTGCCAATATCAGCAATAGTGTTAGAGGAAATAAGTACTATATCAACGTGGATACAAAACGAATTAGAAATTGAAATGGATAAAACAGTATTAGGGGAAAATAAAAATGAGCAAGGTATGGATTGGAATAAATTCGCAAGAGAAATAATGGATTTTTATAGTAAATTTCTAAGATTACCTATTACAACAATTCTTAATACTGGTGAAATTCAACCAAAAGAAAAAATGAAGTTACGACAAGTTATACCTGATATATGTTCAGGACAAGCTAGTAGAAAGTTGATAGATATGGTAGGTAATTGTTTCTATTGTAATAAAACAGACGATGGGAAATATTATGTTCAATTAACAAAAGATAAAGATATTTTTGCTAAAGATAAGTTATTATTAGTGAAAACAGATAAAAAATTAGACAAAGAAATAGATGTTACAAATGACCCAGCTAAATTTTGGAAGTATGTAGATAGTTTATCAGAAAGTAAAATAATAAAACAAAAAAATAAAAAGGAGAGTGTTAAATAATGGCAAAGAAAAAAGTAGAAGATTTTATGAAAGCAGGAGAAAGATATTATATTATAGGTGAAGTTAGAAATGCAAAAGTAGAAAAAAAAGAAAGTGGAAGTGGAAATGTATATCATAAATATTCAGCAATGATAAAAATTGCAAATGGTGTAAACTTGTTTGTAAATAAAAATAGATTTACACCAGTAGAAGGTAAAGAAGAACCACAATTTGTAATTGATAGGTTTGAATTTTGGGAAGAATTAATTGAAACTGATTTTAACACAGAAAGAGTATTTGTTCAAGTGTCAAGTAAAAAACAGAAAGATAAACCTATGTATAATTGGCTAACTAATTATGAAAAAGAAGACGGACAAATATCATATAATATTGATGGTTTTATGTTTAGAGTGCATCATATAGAAGACGAACCTGTTGGAGATGATGAACAAGGTCAAGTAGTTTTAAATTTTGATAAAACGGCAATAGCGTTTAAAGAAACTAAAACATCATTTAATGCTACAATGTATGTAAAAGATATTGAAGGACAAAAGTTATATTTAACAGATGGTAAAGAAAATTATTCAAATGATTTACTTGTAGAGTTGCCAGAAGAGATGGAAAATAGAGCAGAAATAGGACAAGGATATGAATTTAGATTAAGAATAGACAAAGGAAAAAGACATTCTGTATCAAATGGAGTTGCAAATTGGGGAGATAATAGTGGTGATGTAATATATAATCCTGACAAATGTATTGTAGAGGCGGTTGTAGGAGTTGTAAAAGATATGGTATTATCAGGAGTAAGTGGAAGAACATCTTCAAAGAAAAAAACAGTAGAAGTAGAAGACGCACCATTTTAAATAATTGAGGGGATATATCCCCTCTTTTTAATAAATTAAAGGAGAGTGAATTATGGTAAATGAAACCGAATTACAATTTATAAATAAATTAATGAAAGAAAATATATTATTATTTAAAACAAAATTAACAATAGATAAATTAACAGACCCTTTTGCTAAGACTATGTTTTTTGAAATATCAAAAGCACTTAGGGAATATGGAGAATTAATACCATCTAAACATTTGAATGCACTTATTAACGATGAAGATAGAATGAAAAATTATAAAAAACTTAAATATCCTTTAGAATTAACATCTGTAAAGGGTATAATGGATTATATCAATAAGTATGATACTGATATAAAGTTTGAAACTCTTGAAAGAACGATTATAGATAACTACATAAAAACTGAAATGAGATATTTAGCAGAAGAAATGAGTGAAGATATAGAAGATAGTAAAAAAACAATAAAAGATGTTATAAGGAAATATAGTTATAATTTAGATATGTTGAAATATGATAATGAAGAAAAAATATCTTTTATGTCAGCTAATGATATTATCGAAGAAGAGAAAAAACGATTGGCAAATGATGAAGAAGTTGTATACACTAAAACAGGGTTTAACTTTATAGACCATATAGCAGGTGGTATTACTGCACCAAGTACAATATATTTAGTTGCACCTAGTGGAAGTGGGAAAAGTATTTGGTTATATGATAGTACTGTAAGAGCATTGAGAGAAGGTAGACGTGTTTTGTTTGCTACAATAGAGATACCTGCAAAAGAAGCCTACTTAAAAATACTTGCCAATTTTTCAGGTGTAAAGTATCACACAATATTAAAAAAGAGTTTTACACCAAGTGAAAAGCAAAAATATTTGAAAGCATTAGAGGAATTTGAGAAATTAAAAGATAATTTATATATAATTTATGATGAAACTGGACTATCTCCAGACGATATAAAACACTATTATAAACAACTAGAGAAGGTTGGAATTAAATGTGATTATATTTGTATAGATTACTTAGGGTTATTAAAAAGCTCTATACCTAACCAAAGTGAAGGAGATAGATATGCAGGGTTACCGAAACAAATAAGAATATTAAGCCAAGAGACAAATAGTATAATTTTAATACCACATCAGATGAAAGTACAACAAGCAACTAAAGATATTGAAGATATAAAACCTGATGGAATATATTATGCAATGCCTTTAATGCACGAGTCAACTTTAGCATATTTTATGACTAGAAAAAAGGAGGATGGTGAAGATTTAACATTTGTTAAAAGTTTTAAAAGTAGAATAGGAGAACCACAAGGCACGTTTGTATTTAAGAATGCCAATAGAGATTTATGTAATTTAGGAATAGATGAATTATATGAAGGGAATAATGAAAATTGGTAATTATAATAGAGGAGATGATGAAAAATGTTAGTAGGTTTTGATTTAGAAACGGTACCGAATATGTCTGATGAAATATTAACACAATATGAAAATGAAAAAATTAGTAAGATAATGAGTCACAAAACGTTAAAAGATGCAACAAAGATAAAGAAGGTAGATGTGTTTAAAGAGAAAATGATGTTATTTAGAAGTGGTATAATAGATGGTAATGAGGATATATTAAAAGATTTATCAGTAGACCCACTTAGAAATAAAATATGTGGAGTAGGTTTATCTTGGAGAACAGCAGACGGTAGGTTAATTAAAGAAAGTATTGCTGGGAAAAATGAGGGCGAATTAATTGATTGGTTTTTAGATAATATGAGTGGGTTGGGTTCAAATGTAATTTTCACAGGACATTACTTACAATTTGACGTTAATACGATGAGATTGTCAATAGTAAGAAATAATAAAATAAAAGATGTTCATAATAAATATTTATCAAATAAACCATTATTTCCATTTAAAAAATATAGTCCATCATATATAGATACTTATGATATGTATAACACTAAATTAGATAATTTAGCATATACTGTTTTAGGAGAAAATAAGGTTAATAATGGAAGTGAAGTATATAAAATGTATGTGAATAATGAATTTGATAAAATTAGAGAATATGTAAAGGATGATGCTCAAAAGAGTTTCAGAATAGCAGAAATATTAACACAAATATAAAGGAGGTATAATGGATAGATTAACAGATTATAGCTTAATTACAAAAGTAGAAGAGATAGAAAGATTATCAAAGGAAGGTATGGTAATTAAAATAGGCAAAGTATATGGGGAAGAAGTAAAAAAGATTTTAAACTATGAAAAATATAACAAAGAATTAGAAAAAAGAGGAATAACAATATTAGGACATAAGGAGAGTGTATAATGAGAGAAATAAAAATTAAATATCATACTAAATTTGAAGATAAATCACATATTTTAAGGGAAGTAACGCCAAAAGATAACGCAATAGATATTGTATTAGCAGAAGATATAACTTTAGGGTTTGGAGAATTTATATTAGCAAAAACAACATTTTCACTAGGTTTACCTGATGGATATAAGGCAAGAGTAATGCCGAGAAGTAGTACTTTTAAGAAATGGGGAGTTACAATTCCAAACTCTCCATCATTAATTGATACTGCTTATAGAGGGAATAATGATATATGGAGAATACCTTTATTAAGAAGAGGTAGAACGGATGAGGAATTAATAGATTTTTTAAGTCGAATAATAAACAGTAAAGCAAACGATAAAGAAACTATTAAAAAAGAGTTGTTGAAGGATAATAAGAATATAATAACAATACCGAAAGGAACAGCTGTAGCTCAATTTGAAATACTTCCTATTCAAGAAGAATGGAAATTTAAAGAGGTAGAT
>QMPG01000183.1 GCA_003648455.1 Bacteroidota bacterium | reverse complement strand
TTTCATATAAATTTATCCAAATTTTCTTGAATTATCCCGATAGTACTTCAAAAATTTGGATAAATTTCTAAAGAAAAATAATTGAAGCTGTGATAATATTTTATATCGAACTCAGGTTAATAAATAAAATAAGTAAAAATAAAGTTGGTTAGAAATAAAAACTTTAATAAAATTGTGTTTTATTAATCATATATTCATCTTTACAATTATACCTCTGTGGATTATCTTATTAACTTATTGACTTCAGCTAATAATTTAGAAAAAATTATTTTAGTTATTTTCGGTTTAAGCTTACTTATTCAATTAATATATTATTTTTTTGTATATAGTCGAATACTTTTTTACAAACAAAATGAAAAATCTACTGTTGAAAATCCTGTCTCTGTTGTAATTTGTGCAAGAAACGAGGTCGAAAATCTAAAAAAACATCTTCCTCTAATTTTAACCCAAGACTACCCCAACTATGAGGTTATTGTTGTAAATGACTGTTCGAGTGATAAAAGTGAAGAAACATTGGCTGTGCTTCAAACCAAATATCCGAATTTAAGGGTAACAACAATAAAAGAAGATAAAAAATTTTATCATGGTAAAAAATTAGCTTTAACAATTGGAATAAAAGCAGCAAAAAACGAAATATTATTATTAATTGATGCTGATTGTTATCCTGTTGACAAAAATTGGATAAGGCAAATGCAGAAGAATTTTACCGACAAGACAGAAATTGTGCTTGGCTATGGAGGCTATGTAAATAGAAAAGGTTTTGTTAACAAATTAATTCGTTTTGATACTTTTTTTATTGCGCTTCAATACTTTGGGTTTGCTCTTGCCGGAAAACCATATATGGGAGTTGGTCGAAATTTAGCTTATCGAAAATCAACTTTTTTTAATAACAAAGGTTTTGCAGGTCATTCTCATATATTATCAGGCGACGACGATTTGTTTATTAACAAAGTTGCAAATAAAAAAAACGTAAAAATTGAGATTGATAAAAGCAGTCATACTCGATCAATACCAAAATCCAATTTAAAAGAATGGTTTGCTCAAAAACAGAGACATTTAACAACATCAAAATATTATAAAACAAAATCAAAATTCTTTTTAGGCATTGAAATTTTGTCCAGAATATTATTTTACTTATCTTTTATCTTTCTTTTAATAATTAAATTCGATTATCGGATTATTTTAATTGCTTTTTTAATTAGATTATTTGTTCAATCTGTAATAATAAAAAAAGGCATGAATCGTTTACAAGAAAAAAGTTTTTTGTTTTTAGTAACTATATTTGATATTTTATTACCAATATTTAATTTTTGTTTAATAATATCAAATTACTTTATAATAAGGCAAAATAAATGGAAATAAATCCTAACTTTTCAGAGCAAGCTCGAAAGGATTATAATACAGTTTGTAGCGCCATAGAAGGTAACGAGAACGCTTATACAGAATTAATGAGGCGATATAAAGATGCCATTTATTATTTATTGCTTAAAATGACTAATAATAAAAGTGATGCCGAAGACTTAACAATGGAAGCTTTTGGAAAAGCTTTTAAAAACATTAAGCAATATTCTCCAAAATATGCATTTAGCACATGGTTATTTAAAATTGCATCAAACAATTGTATCGATTTTTTAAGAAAAAAGAAAAGTGCCATTTCTCCTGTTAATAAACAACATGCTGATAAAAATTCTGATAATCAAGAAGATTACGGAACTAATATCACCGCAAAAGAACTTGACCCTGAAGAAGAGCTTATAAAAAAGCAGAAAGTTAAACACATGCGTGAAATCGTAAAAAAACTTAAACCTCGATATCGCCGGTTAATTGAGCTTAGGTATTTTAAAGAATATTCGTACGAAGAAATTTCTCAAGAATTAGAACTTCCTATAGGCACAGTCAAAGCTCAACTTTTTAGAGCTCGGGAACTTCTTTTTAATCTTTTAAAAAACAACAAAAAATATATTTAGTCCCTGTCCATATAGTCAAGTTCAGACCATTAAAATTATAGATTGATATATAACTTGAACTATTATTATAATGAAATTAGAAACTGGAAATTCAAAATTGAAAAATAATGACAAAACTATTTAATAACTGTTAATTACGAGCAAAAAATTATTAAAAATTGACTTAAGAAGAAAATCATGAAACAAATTCTAAAATATTTTCCACATCTAACAGAAACTCAAATTGATCAATTCTCACAATTAAAAAAATTATATTCTTTTTGGAACGAACAAATAAATGTTATTTCGCGAAAAGATATTGATGCTATTTATGAACATCATGTATTACACTCATTGGCAATAGCAAAAGTAATTAATTTCAAGAAAGATACTTCTATTCTTGATGTTGGCACAGGAGGAGGATTTCCTGGCATTCCTTTGGCAATTCTGTTTCCAGAAACTAATTTCTTCTTAATCGATTCTATTGGTAAAAAGATTAAGGTTGTTAAAGAAATAACTAAAGAATTAAAACTGAATAATGTAAACTCTGAACAAATAAGAGTTGAAAACATTAAGAAAAAATATGATTTTATTGTTAGCAGAGCTGTTACTAATTTCCCGAAATTTGTAACATTAGTTAAAAAAAATATTCATACACACGATAAAAATCCACTACCAAATGGTATTTTATATTTAAAAGGTGGCGACTTTAACGAAGAAATTAAAGATATAAAAAACTCTGTATCAATATATAATATTAGTGATTTTTTTGAAGAAGAATTTTTTGAAACAAAAAAAATTGTTTATTGGGAATGTAATTATTAATAACCTGAGTTCGATATAGTATAATAGAATTATTTTTTTTGAATATATTTCATTAAATCAATACCACGCTCAACAACATCAATTGTATTTGTAACATTATTTACTGCATAAAACATTTGACCTGTAATAATAAATGCTTCATCGGGAATTTCTTTTATTGGTACTAATTTATATGAAACAACAAACTGTGGGGTTTCGGGTAAATTCATCCACATAAATTTCACAATATGTAAACGGCTGTTATATACAAACATTGCATTATTACTTCTTATGCTAACAGCTTTGTATCCTTTAGGTATTATCTCCTGAATTTTGCCGAATTTGTTTAAATCTTTTTTATTGACTAATAAATTAACAATTATTTCATTATTCTCGTTAATGTATGGTTTTTGACGAATACAACTGAATTCTCCTTTTTTAAGTATATTATCTAAGTTATTAGATATTAAATCCCCATCTTTTTTTGCACTCCTCGATTTAGAATTTTCTTTATTTATTGTTAAAACCTGAGGATACATCTCAACAATTCTCCGCTCTGAATTATGCAAAAAATAAAAATTTGCCCGCATCACATGGTATCCTTCAACAGAAGTGTCTGTTTTGACTTTATATGAAATTGTAAATTCTTTTTCGAATGGTAGGTTTATCCATTGCAAGATTACTGTATTTTTGAAATATCGGAACTCAGCATTTGCACAATTCATTTGAGTTGCTACAAATCCTTCGGGTAATTTATGTTCAAATCTTGCTATTCCTTTTAAATCACCTTTATTAATTTTTACCTCAACTACAAACTGATTTCCTGCTTGAATTTCTTTTGGAATTTTTGGGGTCAAAGTAATATCTTCTTGAGAAAACAAAAAAGATGTTGTTAATAATAAAAAACAAAATAATAGAGTAAGATGTTTAAACATGATATTCTTCAAATTTAATCTTGCAAAAGTAATAAATTAATTTAATTTTTTTTATTTAAAAATTATTACAAATGTATGTATATAATTTACAATGTTTACTATTGTTAAAAAAATTGTAAAAGCACCAATAATAAATTATATAAACTCACTCAACTCAAGCCATCGGTTCGATTTTAAGTCAATCGTTTTTAAAACTTCGCCTAAACGGTTTGATTTTTCAATAAGTTCTGCTTGAGACAATGTTCCTGAAGAAATTTCTTTTTCAAGATTACTTTTTTCTTCTTCTAAATTACGAATGTCTTTTTCTAAATTTTCAAATTCTCGCTTCTCGTTATAGCTTAGCTTTGTTTTCTTTTTTTCGGTTACTTCTGTTTTATCTTTATTTTTTTTATACTCAACTTTTTGTTTTTTCTTTTGATTAGACAAGCTATCTCGATAAATAGAATAATTACCGGGGAAATCTTTTATTATTCCGTTACCTTCAAAAACGAATAAATGTTCAACCACATTATCCATAAAATATCTGTCGTGAGAAACCACAATAACACAACCCTGAAAATTTTGCAAATAATCTTCGAGCACTGTCAATGTCATAATATCTAAATCGTTGGTAGGCTCATCGAGAATTAAAAAATTAGGATTTTTCATTAAAACAGTCATTAAATATAAACGACGTTTTTCGCCTCCGCTTAACTTTGAGACATAGGTATAATGCTTATCATAAGAAAAAAGGAAATAGTTTAAAAACTGCGCTGCTGTCATCGTGTTTCCATTACCAAGAGTAATATCTTCCGAAATATCTGTAATAACATCAATAACTCGTTTGTCTTTATCGAGTTTAATTCCTTGTTGTTTATAATAACCAAAAACAATTGTTTCTCCTGTCTCAACTACTCCGGAATCGCATTGTAAATTTCCTGTTATAATATTTAAAAAAGTTGATTTTCCTGTACCATTCTTACCAATTATTCCGAGTTTATCATTACGATTAAAATTGTAAGAGAAATCATTTAATATAGTTAAATCGTCATATTTTTTATTAATGTGCTTTGCCTCAATAATTTTTTTACCTAAGCGCGACGATTTAATATTAAAATTAAGCCGGTCATCAGTTTTTGTTTGTGTTGCTTTTTCTTTTAATTGATAAAAGGCATCTATTCGGTATTTTGCTTTAGTGGCACGAGCTTGTGGCATTCGGCTCATCCAATCGGCTTCTTTTTTAAGCAGGTTTTTAGCTTTCTCGGCTTGTGCATTTTGAATTGCTATTCGTTCCTCTCTCTTTGTTAGATAATATGAATAATTTCCTTTATAGCGATAAATCTGTTTGTCGTCAATTTCAATAATATCGTTGCACACACGATCTAAAAAATAACGGTCGTGAGTAACCATAAGTAAAGTTGTTTTAGAACTCTTAAGATATTCTTCGAGCCACTCAATCATATCAAGGTCGAGATGGTTAGTTGGCTCATCGAGAATTAAAAAATCGGGTTGATTAATTAAAGCATTGGCAAGAGCAACACGTTTTTTTTGACCTCCCGACAATTCTTTTATAGGTTGTTCGTAATCATTAATCTTAAGCTTGGTTAAAATCTGTTTTACTTTTGTTTCATAATCCCAAGCATCTTCTGCATCAATCTTATCAATAACCCTTTGAAGCTGTTTTTTATCGTCTTCTTTTATTGCTTTTTCATACTGGCTAATCAGTTTTTCCACATCACCCGATGAACTAAAAACCTCATCAATCACCGTGCTATTTTCATTAATATCGGGCAATTGTTCAAGATATGATATTTTAATGTCGTTTCTGAAAGTTATTTTACCGGTATCGGCAGTATCTTTCTGTGCAATAATATTGAGCAAAGTAGTTTTACCTGTTCCATTTTTAGCAATTAAAGCTGTTTTTTGACCTTTATCAATACTGAATGTAATATTGCTAAAAAGCTCTAAATCGCCAAACGACTTAGTAATATCATCTACTTGTAAATAGTTCATGAAATATTTTTAATAAAATTGTAAAATTAACAATTAAGATAATTAAGTCAGGAAATATGTTTATTTTTCTAAAATCCGTTTAATTTCATTGTAACTGTAGGAATAAGTAAAAGCAAACCAATTACCATTAAAATTATCATTAAAGGAGTAATCCACTTCACCCATTTTTCGTATGGAATTTTTGCAACACCAAGAACACCTATCAAAACACCGGAAGTTGGTGTAATCATATTTGTAAATCCATCGCCAAACTGAAAAGCCATAACCGTTGCTTGTCGCGAAATACCGATTAAATCGGAAAATGGAGCCATTATTGGCATTGTTAGAGCTGCTTTTGCCGAGCCCGACGGTATTATAATATTTATAACCGTTTGTATAAAATACATAACACTTACAGATGCTACCTTTCCAAAATCATTCATTGACTGCGATAATCCGTAAAGAATTGTATCAATAATTTTCCCGTCTTCGAGAATTACAATTATACCTCCTGCCAATCCAACAATAAATGCAGCTGACATTATATCTTTTGCTCCTGCAAGAAAAAGTTTTGTGATTTCATCGGCGGAATTGTTCATTGCTATGCCTGAAAAAATTCCCATTGCGAAAAACAATGTTGCAATTTCCATAATATACCAATCATAACCCATAACACCAATAATTAAGAAAAAGATGGTATAAATCAACATATTGAGAACAAAAAAATGTGCTGATTTTCGAAGGCTTAAAAATCCTGTTAA